>JBKCAB010000247.1:0-1680 GCA_046307935.1 Bacteroidota bacterium
CTTTTCTTTTCACCAAGCTTTGCTCTTCTTTTCTCGGAATACTCCAGATGATCTTTCTCCATCTTTACAGTCAGGAAGCGAAGAACACGCTCATCACGCTTAAACATGAGTTCGATGTCAGCAACCACAGATCCTTCACCCTGAAACTCGATCAGGAAGTAAAAACCTGTAGATTTCTTCTGGATCGGGTAAGCCATCTTGCGAAGGCCCCAGTTCTCAGAATGCTTGATCTTAGCACCGAAAGCCTTGAATTCGCTTTCGTACTTCTGCACTGCTTCCTTTGCCTGGTCCTCAGACAAAACGGGAGTTAAAATGAAAACAGTTTCGTAAGAATTCATAAAAACAGTTATTAATTGAATAAAAAATGGGGTGCAAAGGTAATAAATTATTATTATCCTGCAAGGATCGGGAAATTTTTAAACGGAGATCCTCCGCCAGTTGAGCATTGTTGCTGAGAGGTATGGCGGCACCTCCGTTTGTCATCAGGTGTCCTCGTGAAAGAAAATCACCTCAACAAAACAAAAGTACAAGCGATCATCCACTGCATCAAATCTTTTGGACCATCAACTTCTTCTCAATCATCAAAACTTTGTAAATTCGCCTGCAAAATTACTAATACATCAAAAACAAACTATGGTATTCGATTTGGACATGATCCGCAAGGTGTACGCTCAATTCCCGGAGCGGATCGAAGCAGCTAGAAAAGTGGTCGGTAAGCCACTCTCACTATCGGAAAAGATCCTGTATGCGCACTTGTGGGACGGAAATGCTGCCGAGGCATACGAGCGAGGAAAATCTTACGTGGATTTTGCACCGGATCGCGTTGCCATGCAGGACGCAACAGCGCAAATGGCCTTGCTACAGTTCATGCAGGCGGGCAAGAAGCGGGTAGCTGTGCCTTCGACTGTACATGCCGATCACCTCATACAAGCAAAAGTAGGAGCTTCGAAAGACCTGCAGGAATCACTCAATCAAAACAACGAGGTGTTCACCTTCCTGTCCTCCATTTCCAATAAATACTGTATCTGCTTCTGGAAACCAGGCGCAGGGATCATTCACCAGGTGGTGCTCGAAAATTATGCGTTTCCGGGTGGTATGATGATCGGGACAGACTCACACACTGTGAATGCCGGCGGTCTTGGAATGATCGCCATTGGAGTAGGTGGTGCTGATGCAGTCGATGTGATGGCCGGAATGGCATGGGAGCTCAAATTTCCAAAACTCATAGGCGTTAAACTCACGGGCCGACTCAACGGTTGGACCTCCGCAAAAGATGTGATCCTGAAGGTAGCAGATATCCTTACTGTTAAAGGTGGTACAGGTGCTATTGTCGAATACTTCGGTGAAGGCGCCATTTCACTTTCTTGCACCGGAAAAGGAACGATCTGTAATATGGGTGCCGAGATCGGTGCCACAACTTCTACCTTCGGTTACGATGATGCGATGCGTCGTTACCTGATCGCAACAGGACGTCAGGAAGTGGTTGATGCTGCAGACAAGATCGCTGAGCACCTTACCGGTGACGCTGAAGTATATGCACACCCTGAGAAATACTTTGACCAGGTCATCGAAATCAACCTTTCGGAGTTGGAACCGCATGTCAACGGGCCGTTTACGCCGGATCGCGGAACACCGGTCTCTAAAATGCGGGCAGAAGCCGAGGCGAATGGCTGGCCGATG
>JBKCAB010000248.1:0-8171 GCA_046307935.1 Bacteroidota bacterium
GTAATCGACTTTCACCACTTTTACCGGGATATTCTTTTCGATACACTGTTGTTCGTTCATGCCAACAGCCGCTACTTCAGGATTCAGGAACATGATCGTGCATACGTTGTCATAGTTCAAACGTTCTTTCTTGTTTGCAAAGATCTTCTCCACGGCATGCCGGGCTTCGATCTCTCCCATATTGACCAATGCAATACGCCCTGAAACATCACCTACCGCATAGATATTCGGAACGTTCGTCTGTGTATCATCGTCACCGATATGAACTCCTCTTTTCGACATCAAAACACCGGCATTCTCAAGTCCGATCGACTCAATATTTGGTTGTCGGCCTATGGACAAAAGTGCTTTTTCAACACGAATGACCTCTTTTTTTCCATCGGGATAGGAAAGCGCGTATTCAACCATTCCATCGATCACCTCCATGCGATCCAATTGCGCTTTCGAGTGGATGACAACTCCTTTTTCCGTCAGGTTTGCTGCAACAAGTTTGGATATATCCTCATCTTCAAATGGGAGTATGCGTTCCTGTCGGTCAATAATGTGCACTTTGGTCTTACCGAAATTGGAGAAAATCGTTGCGTATTCGCATCCAATTACACCAGCACCCACGATCACCAGACTTTTTGGGTAATCTTCGATCAGGTCAATTCCGTCACTGGTGAGAATAAATTGCTCATCAACCTGGATGTTATCTACTTTTCTTGGACGACTTCCCGTAGCAAGGATGATGTGATCTCCCGAAATAACTTTTTCTTCGCCTTCATGTAAAATTTTCACCTGGTGATCCGAAATAAGTGAACCTTTACCTCTTTCGTAGTGGAGGAGCTTATTCATTGTTTCGGTTTGCAACAACTTGATGTGGCAAGAATACTGGAACTTGCGTTCAAAAATGGCTTCAGCCAGTGTCTTTTTCACTTCGGACCACGATAATTCATAGGGTTTTCTGCCTTCTGAAACAATCGTATCATTGATGTTTGAAACCTTATTGGATATTTCCCAAAGCGTTTTTGAGGATAGCGCTCCATTGTAAACACCGGCTCCTCCAACTTTTTCTTTCTCAATAAGGCAAACTCGTTTCCCAAAATCAATACCGCGCATTGCTGCTGCGTATCCTGCCGGGCCACCGCCGATTACGATGAGGTCAAAATGCTCCATATTGCATATTTTAGCGCTAAATATAGGAACTTCAACGAATGGATAAAGTGAATAGACAGGAAGGATTATCCGAACAGCTCAGTATGGCCCTGTTTAGAGCGGATGCGGAGAAAAAACTGATCAGTAAAGAGTTCAAAAGGTTGAAGGCCAAGAAACCGAAAGATTTGGATAACAAATTTGCTACACTACATGACCAGGTATTTCGAAAAATAGATTGCCTTGAGTGTGCCAATTGTTGTAAGACAACAAGTCCGATCTTTAGGGATGTAGACATTAAGAGAATTTCAAAAAGATTGAAGATCAAAGAGTCAGAACTGGTTAAAATGTACTTGAAGTTAGATGAGGAAGGTGATTACGTACTTCAGTCATCGCCTTGTACTTTCCTTCAGGATGACAACAAATGTTCGATCTATGAAGACCGCCCCCTGGCATGTAGGGAATATCCGCACACGGATCGAAAGAACATGCATCAAATACTAGGTTTAACCGAAAAAAATGCACTGATATGTCCAGCGGTTGCCGAGATTGTAATCACCTTGATAAATGTGAAAGACTGAGCCAACTTTTTTTTGGTTAATTTCGTCTAGAACTGTGTAATTGCTAAGCTATGAAATTCCTCTCCTCAAGTATTTTGCTTGAATTATTGTTTTTATCGTTTGCCGCAGTTGGTCAGCGGGGTAAAGATGCCGCATCTCCGCTCAGCAATATTACAGCGCTAAACACAGTTGTGAATACCTACACTTTCCTGACAGCCAATGCGAACGCAGGCACTTCAGTAATATCCCTTAGCAATGCTTCAATGACAGGAGGAGCTTTTTCATCAGCATTGGCTCCCGGCGATCTTATTTTGATCATACAGATGCAGGGCGCTACGATGGACATTGACGTAACTGTTTCGACCGATCCATCATGGGGGCCTTCCAATTACACTACCCCATTTGAACATACCTGGGACGGTACATGGCCACTTTTCGCCTACAAATGGGGTCGGATACTTAATTATAACAATGCAGGAAAGTTTGAGCAGGCAGAAGTCAGGTCGGTTTCCGGTAATAATGTCACATTGCAGTGTCCACTTCAGAACAGCTACACGGCATCAGGGAGGGTACAAGTTGTTCGTGTGCCCCGTTTCCAGAACCTGACAATAAACACCGGAGCCAGCATCGTACCCCAGCAGTGGAACGTTGCGACACAGACAGGTGGGGTTGTGGCAGTTGAGGTCAATGGTAACCTTACATTGAATGCAAATTCCAGGATCTCTGCAACCGGTTTAGGTTTCAGGGGCGGTACAATTACAGGTCAGGTTGGTGAAACTGGCACGAATACAGCATCGACCAATGGAGCGGGAAATGGTGATACTTTTCTAGGCTCATCAAGTGCATTGAAAGGAGCACGCAAAGGAGAAGGTATCGGTGGAAGCAATGCTGATTATGTAAGTCTCTATTCAGAATTCGGTCGCGGTGCAGCTGCGAATGGTGGTGGAGGTGGCGGTACCCAAAACGCGGGCGGTGGAGGTGGTGCCAATGTATTCGTGGGAGCAGGTACATACAGTGGTAAAGGGGTTCCTAACACTACCTACAACACGGCATGGAACCTTGAGCTAGCCGGATTTGGCGGATCATCAAGCCCGGGTGGTGGTCGGGGAGGTTATGCCTATTCAGCATTAGAACAGAACGCTAATGCCATCGGACCCAACAACACAGCCTGGGGAGGAAATGCACGAAAGATCAACGGAGGTTTAGGAGGTCATCCATTGGCCTATGATGCAACGCGTCTCTTCATGGGTGGCGGTGGTGGTGCCGGAGAACAGGACAGCGGTGAAGCAGGAGCCGGAGGCAATGGAGGTGGTATTGTATTCATTACGTGCTACGGATCAGTTACAGGAACAGGAATCATTGAATCCGATGGGACCGTTGGTCAGACCACAAACCCTTTGAATCAGTCTCCATCTACAGGTGACCAGCGAAAAGGGAATGACGGTGCCGGCGGTGGTGGTGCCGGCGGAAGTATTTACATCAAAAACGCAAGCGCATTACCTGCTGGTGTTACCATAACAGCCCGCGGTGGAAACGGCGGAAACGTGAATTTGTCATTTCTCAATCCTTTGGCAACGCAAGAAGGGAATGGTCCGGGTGGAGGAGGATCAGGTGGAAATATCGCCTTTACAAGTGGTACACCGACACAGATCGTAACTGGCGGTAACGCCGGCACGACCAACTCCAATCAGTTAACTGAAATGGTTGTAAACGGTGCAACGAACGGAGCTGTGGGGGCAAGCGGTCTCAGTACTTCGATATTCAATATCACGCCGAACAATATTTCAGTATGTCAGGGTGCACCTGTAACATTGTCTGTATCTACAACTGGAGTATTACCCGGAGTGTTGACATGGTACACAACTCAATTCGGTACAACTTCGGTTGCAACGGGGGCCACCTACACACCAAGTCCTGCGCCAACTGCCACAACAACCTATTATGTTGGTGTTTGTCCGGGAACGTTTCGTGTGCCCGTAACGGTAACCATTACACCATCAACTGCGGCAACATTCAATCCATTTACGCCAATATGCAGTGGAGCAACCCTTACTTTACCAAGTACCTCCTTGCAAGGTTTTACCGGATCTTGGAGTCCTGCACCGAATAATACAGTTTCCGCCACCTATACATTTACACCTGCAGCTGGCCAATGTGCACTTCCCGGAACACTCTCCGTCACAGTGAACCCCAATAGTCCATCAACGTTCAATCAGGTAGCACCGATCTGCGCCGGTGGTTCGTTTACATTGCCCTCCTTATCGAATGAAGGTTTCACGGGTAATTGGTCTCCACCAGTTAATAATTCGGTTACCACGGATTATACTTTTACACCAACTGCAGGACAATGTGCTTCGTCCGCTACAATGACCGTAGCGGTAAACCCGAATGTGACACCCACGTTCAATCAGGTTTCACCGATCTGTAACGGAGGTTCCTTTACCTTGCCGGCAAGTTCGAACGAGGCTGTAACGGGACCATGGTCGCCCGCAATAAACAATACATCTACAACACTTTACACGTTCAACCCTGCAGCAGGTCAGTGTGCAACCACAGCCAACATGACCGTTACGGTAAACCAACCCATCGATCCAACATTCAATCAGATAGCACCGATCTGCACGGGGGGGTCATTCACGCTACCTCCAAGTTCCAATGAAGCAATAACGGGAACGTGGTCACCCGGTATAAATAATACATCAACTACTCTTTACACATTCACACCGAACGTTGGTCAGTGTGCAAATACTGCCACTATGACTGTTAGTGTCGGGGCTCCTGTCGCACCAACTTTCAATGCCATCGCACCGATCTGCAGTGGATCTTCTTTAACCCTTCCCTTGACTTCAAATGAAGGATTTACAGGTGCGTGGTCGCCAGCAATAAACAACACGGCCTCGACAACTTACACGTTCAACCCATCATCGGGACAGTGTGCAACAACGGCAACGCTCACTGTTGATGTGAATGCACCGATTGATCCGGTTTTCACGCAGCTCGCTCCTGTTTGTTCCGGTGGCAGCATCTCACTTCCAGGCACCTCGAATAATGCAATTAACGGCAGCTGGTCACCTGTTGTCAATAACACGGCGACAACAACTTACACCTTCACCCCTTTGGCAGGAGAATGTGCAAATACAGCGGCTATGACTGTTACGGTGAACGCACCAACAACGGCCACTTTCAATTCATTTCCTGCTATTTGTAATGGAGATCCGATCAACTTACCGGCAACTTCCAATGAAGGATTTACGGGTTCATGGAGCCCTGCCGTGAATAATACAGCAACAACAATTTACACGTTCTCTCCGGATCCTGGTCAGTGTGCATCGAATGGTTCCCTGACGGTCAATGTGAATCAGGAGGTTTTACCAACATTCGATCAGGTTCCGCCTGTTTGCGCAGGTACCGATTTCGCTCTTCCTACCATCTCTACGAATGGAATCACAGGGACATGGAGTCCTGCGATCAATACATCTGTGACAACGAATTACACCTTTTCACCTAATCCGGGTCAGTGTGCTACTACCGCTACTATGACCGTCCAGGTGGATAGTCCGGTAACGCCAACGTTCAATCAGTGGGGTCCTTATTGTCAGAACGCTATCTTGATTCAGATCATACTCCCTGAAACATCAAATGAAGGGATTACCGGTAGTTGGGATCCTCCAATGGTATCAACAGCCGTCGCGGGAAATATAGTTCATACGTTTACTCCTGATCCGGATCAATGTGCGAACGGCACGACAATGACCATTGTTATTAATCAGGAAGTGACGCCGACATTTGATCAGATCGCACCGATTTGTGTTGGGGCGTTGCTTACCTTACCGACTTCCTCTCTGGAAGGTGTTGATGGTACATGGACGCCAGCCCCCAATAATGCAGCGACTACAACGTATACTTTTACCCCAAGCCCTTCCACTTGTGGATTGCAGGCTAGCATGACCGTCTCTGTAGGGCCACCTCAGATCCCAACATTCGATCAAATTGCGCCGATATGCAATGGAGGCAGTATTTCATTGCCTGCGACCTCCTTGGAAGGATTCACAGGAGCCTGGTCGCCAGCCCCCAATAATGCATCGACCACAACCTACACCTTTACGCCTACAGCAGGACAATGTGCGGTGAATGGTCAGTTGACAGTCACGGTCAATCAGCCGGTTACTCCTACATTTACAGCTGTTGGTCCGCTTTGTTCAGGTGATGTTCTTACGCTCCCTGCGGTATCTCTGGAGGGAGTAACAGGTACATGGTCACCTGCAATCAACAATACGTCAACCACCAATTACACATTTACTCCTGATGCCGGGCAATGTGCCCAGAACGGTGCGATGAACGTGGTAGTAAATCAAAATCCAACGGTTGACATATCCGCGGTCTTGATCTCGCCCGAACACTGTGATCAGCAGGATGGAGCAATTGAAAACGCAACTGTATCTGGTGGTACGTTACCGTATGCTTTTGAATGGAATGCTGACCAGGCACTCAATTCACTCGATATTTCGGGTCTTTCAGCTGGATCTTACACACTTTTTGCGACTGATCAGAACGGATGTCAGGATTCTGCGACGGTTACGGTACAGGCATTGGCAGGACCTGAAATTGTGGATGCAGCGTTGGATGTTATCCAACCGACCTGTGTAAACGGAGGTTCCATTACGGGGTTAACGATCAACGGTCAGTCGCCTTTTACTTATGTTTGGACTGATACTACATTAACTACGCTGGACATGGAAGGTTTGTATCCAGGTTCTTATGCGTTGACCGTTACTGATAATTTTGGTTGTGAAACCACCTATGGTCCGATTGTATTGAATGAGCCAAGCGGTCCGCAGGCCGGTTTTACATGGGAACCGCTCAGCCCGGATGTGAATGTAAGTGTTCAATTCTCCAATACATCCACGGGGACAGAACCTATGACATACACTTGGACTGTGGATGGGCAGACTTTTACAACCGAGAGTATAACCTACGGATTTTCGGAGGAAGGAGAATTCCCTGTCACCTTGTTTGTTACGGACGCTAACGGGTGCATTTCATCCATAACTCAGTTGATCACTGTTTACGGAACGATCAATGTGCCTAACGTGATCACAGCAAATGCAGATGGCGTAAATGATTTCTTCATCGTGGAGGGACTTAAACCAAATACGGCTTTGACAGTTGTGAACAGATGGGGTAATGTGGTTTATGAGACGCCTAACTACACCAACGATTGGGATGGAACTGATTTGACAGGTCAGAAATTGTTGGAAGGGGTTTATACCTATGTGCTCACGCCGGAGAATGATAAACCAAAACATGGATTCATTCATTTGATAAGATAATTGACCAAATTCGGAGTTAATTCAAGTATGATCGAATCGGAAAGAGCTACCGTTAATTCACTTGTTCGTTCAGTCTATCTGGGTGTGCTCGAGGATTTTGCCGGAGAGGCCAACTCAGGTGATGTGATCGTTCATCATTTTGGAGAATTTTCTCACGGCATGATAAACGGTTTAGCTGAAGCGACAGAAGAGCTCATGCTTTCTAATGGTGATTCCAAAAGAACGGTCAAAAGAGTTTTTTCTATACTGATCGAGGGATTGCAGAATATACGTACGCATGGTAAGCGTGATCTGGATTGCGATCAATCCTCTTTTGTGGTGATTGTAAAGGAGAGAAATCAGTACAAGATTATTTTTGGTAATCTCATCGACCAGAAAGACAAAGGAATGATCGAGGATTATTTTGACAAGATCAATCGCATGTCCGAGGAGCAATTAAAGCAACTATATGCAGAGGTGCTGGAAACCAGTTTTTTTACCAGAAAAGGTGGAGCAGGGATCGGTTTTTTGACTATGCGAATAAAGAGTGAGCATCCTCTTGAATATGTTGTAAATAACTTTGAAGAAAACCTTTACTTTTTCAGGTTTATCATCACGATCAACAGGGGTTTATGATCAAATCATTGAGTATTCTATGTACAGTGCTCCTATCTTTACATGTGGGATCACAGACAGCTTTGTATGCCGGGGATGATAATTTCCCAACAAGTATGATCTACAAGATCGAGAATAATACGGTTTATCGTTACCAAAATCCTGCGATCCGGTCTGAGTACTTGTATGTTCAAGGAAACAAAGTCTACTTAAGAGAACGAAGGTTTTCTGACGATGTGAAATATACTTTCGATTCTAAGAGGATCTTTCGCGGAAATTCAGGTGAGCTAATGTTCACATTTTCTGACGGAAAAATATATCAGGGTGAATCATTTTTTGAATCGGACGCGCTTTACACACTTGAAGACGGCGTGATCTACAAAGGAGATTCCAAGAGTTCATTTGATGCAGTAATGCGCTACACGCTGAATAATCCATCAGATATACTGCTCATTGTCATGCTGATTCTGCCGTACTGAAGATGTTGAAGGTTGCTTTTGATCCCGTCTACGTTCATCCCCTTCCGGATGGTCACCGTTTCCCAATGGAAAAA
>JBKCAB010000249.1:0-11260 GCA_046307935.1 Bacteroidota bacterium
GTGGCAAGTGAAAATTGCTTAGCCTGTTCAAACGCATTCTGTCCTGTCGAACCGTCGAGCACCAGTAGCACTTCGTGCGGTGCTCCGGGAATCACCTTATCCATGACCCGCCTGATCTTGCTTAACTCATTCATCAGGTTAACTTTATTGTGCAAACGGCCGGCAGTATCAATGATGACGACATCTGCGCCTTGTGCTTTGGCGGATTGGAGCGCATCGAAGGCCACTGACGCAGGGTCAGCGCCCATTCCTTGCTGTACAATTGGAACACCTACTCTATCTGCCCAGATGATCAACTGATCAACCGCTGCTGCGCGGAAGGTATCCGCAGCACCCAAAACCACTTTCTTTCCAGAATTCTTAAATTGATGCGCAAGCTTACCGATCGTTGTTGTTTTACCTACTCCATTCACCCCAACAACCATGATCACATAGGGCTCCCCATGCGTTTCAGGTATCACAAGTTCATTGTTCGAGCCAACATTGTTTTCTTCCAGCAATGCGGCTATCTCCTCTTTTAGGATTTGATTTAGCTCGGATGTATTCAGAACCTTGTCCCTTGACACGCGCTGCTGGATCCTTTCAATGATCTTCAAGGTTGTTTCAACACCTACATCGGAAGTAATGAGTATCTCTTCGAGCTCATCCAATACATCGTCATCAACCGTGGATTTTCCAACAATCGATCGCGCAATCTTGGAGAGGAAGCTCTGTTTTGTTTTTTCCAGTCCTTTGTCAAGACTCTCCTTTTTGTCGCGGGAAAATAAACCAAAAAATGCCATAGGTGTAAAAATAAGAAAGCTCCCCTCTGTTTCAAAGGAAGCTTTCGGAATATTGTTCAGTGATGGATCAGCTCTTTGTGAACCACTCTTTCACTTTATCGTTGTGCACGATCTCCTCTTTAAAGGTGTAGGCTCCCGTCTTGTCCGACTTTACCATCTTGATCACCTTAGTATGTTCTTTACCTCCACCTTTTTGGAGTGATGCAACTACTTTCTTTGCCATGACTCAAATTATTTGATCTCCTTGTGAACGGTGTAACGCTTCAGGATCGGGTTGTACTTTTTGATCTCCATTCGCTCAGGAGTGTTCTTCCTGTTCTTTGTGGGAATGTAACGC
Source organism: Bacteroidota bacterium (assembly GCA_046307935.1). Lineage (GTDB taxonomy): Bacteria > Bacteroidota > Bacteroidia > Flavobacteriales_D > Crocinitomicaceae > M0103. The sequence continues at coordinate 1,120 of JBKCAB010000249.1, forward strand.
GATGGTCCCGGCTTACCCGAATCTTTATGCTCCGTGCATTCCAGAATGACCTGTATTCTATTACCTTTTGCCTTCTTAGCCATTTTATTACTATTTTAACATCTCTTGTTCTTCAACAAGAACTTTGCAATTATTTCAAGTATCCTTTGGCACGCGCTTCTTTTACGCAAGCTGATATTCCCTTTTTGTTGATCGTCCTAAGAGCAGAGGTAGATATCTTCAATGTGATGAAAGCATCCTCATCTGGAAGGTAAAACTTCTTAGTAACCAGGTTAGGGTAGAATTTACGCTTAGTCTTGCGGTTAGAGTGAGAAACATTGTTCCCAACCATTACCGATTTACCCGTAAGTTGACAAACTCGTGACATCGTTTATTGTTTTTCCTAGATTCTAAATGGGGTGCAAAGAAAGTGATATTTTGACAATGCAACAAGTATTTTTTCACTTTTTTTCTGTGTTAACCCCTAAAATATGGCACCTCACCAAATTAAGCGCTGCCAGAACCGTCATCTGGATATTCCTTTCACGGTTGTCACCGAAGCTGAAGGATCGGGAAAAAACTTCATTTCCGAAGGCGATTCCGATCCATACGGTACCCACAGGCTTTTCCTCTGAACCGCCACCCGGACCGGCTATTCCCGATGTTGAAATACACAAATCAACACCTAGCCTCTCTCTTCCGATGCTCGCCATGTGCTCCACCGTCTGCGATGAGACGGCTCCAAACTGTTGAATACATTCCGCAGGAACATCTAGAAGTTCTTGCTTGAGTTCGTTACTGTAGGTGAGAATTCCCCCCATGAAATAGTCTGATGAACCAGGTACCGAGGTCAGTTTTCCGGCCACCATTCCACCCGTACAGCTTTCCGCAGTTCCGATCGTTAAACCATTTGAGCGCAACAGATCTCCGACAACTTCCTGCAAAGACACATCATCATAACCATAAACATACTGGGGAAACGCACGTTCCAGCTCCTTGAAGAACCGGTCGATCTCGTTGTTCCTTTTATCTCCTTCGTACGAGGTAAGTCTGAGCTTGACCTGCCCCGGCGAGGGTAAATAGGCTAAACCCAATCCTGCATCGCGAACTCTATCCTCCCAATCCTTGATCTTGTCTGCCAAAAAAGATTCTCCGATACCCTGAGTCATTATTGTCCTGTGGAACAAGGAATCTAGTCTGTATCGTTCCGAAAGTCGGGGGAAAACTTCATTCTCCATGATCCCTTTCATCTCAAAAGGTACTCCGGGAAGACTAATCACAATTTTACCGTTCTTTTCGAACCACATTCCTGCTGCAGTTCCGTTCGCATTGTTGAGGATCTCACAATCGACAGGCAACATCGCCTGATCTCTGTTCACATCAAGCATTGGCCTGTTCCTTTTGGTGAAGAATGCCTCGATCTTCTCAAGAGTTGGCTGATGCATCACGAGTTTTGTCCCAAAATAATCGCAAAGGGTGTGCTTGGTAATGTCGTCCTTGGTAGGCCCCAATCCACCCGTTATAATAAGCAGATCACTACGTTTGAGACTTTCATCGATCGACGCGACGATTTCATCACGATCATCAGAAACCGAGGTAACACGCACAATTCTGACTCCTTTAGAGGACAATGTATTTCCGAGCCATGAAGCATTCGTATTTACAGTCTGACCTATGAGTAACTCATCACCTATAGATATAATGTCTGCTCTCATGCCTTTACTTTCCTGAATTTAGCAACAGATTCAATGTGTCCTGTGTGCGGAAACTGATCAACGAGTGCTATTTTTTCCAATTCATACCCTGCCTGACGCAGTTGATCCGTGTCCCTTGCCTGTGTCGAAGGATTACAAGATATATACACTATGTTTTCTGCTCCCAGTTCGATCGTTTTTTGAAGTGTTTTAGGGGCAATACCGGCGCGAGGTGGATCGAGGATGACCGTTGCAATCTTTCCGGTAAACTCCGGATGCTCCTTTAAAAACTTTCCGACATCAGCGGCATAAAAGCTGATGTTATTGATCCCATTTCTGGCAGCATTTCTTTTGGCATCCTCTATCGCTTCCGGAACAATGTCCACTCCAATCACACGAATACCGGACATTCGGGTAGTGAGGATCTGACCGATCGTTCCGGTTCCACAAAAAAGATCCATTACGACCTCATCCCCGGAAATAGTCGACTCGAATACATAATCCAACGCTTTCGTATAAAGTCGTTCGGCACTTGCGGGATTTGTTTGAAAAAAGCTCTCCATCGAGATCTCGAAATTCAGCCCTAGTAGTTGCTCGATGATCACCGGCTCACCATACAGAAGTCTCCAATAACCATTTTCGATCTTGGCACGATCGGCCACGTTGTCATTGACAGTATGCTGCAAACCTGCCAGTCTGTTACCAAGTTTATTTTGCAAGAATTCTGAGAATGCTTCAACATCGAACTCATCTAAGCCACTGGAAGATGTAACGAGGTTGATCAAAAGTTTATCCTGAAAGAATGACTTCCTTACTACGATGTGGCGGAAGAAACCCTCTTTTCTAGGTGGATGCCAGGCAGGTAATCCGGTAGCCTCAAGGAATTTCCTGACCTCCCTGAGGATGGTCTCCCACTGTTCATCAAAAAGTCCACTGGGACGATCGAGACTTTCCACTTTCCACCAGGTACCTCTTCTTTTGAAGCCCAATGCAAAAGCGCCGTCTTTCTCCTCTCCAGTATCCGGTATGTGTTCTATTGACGAAAAACCGTACTCCATTTTATTCCGGTAGAAATAGTGCACCGGCGATGAAATGAACTCGTCAAAATGATCCTCTATGTTCCTGATCCCCGAGATCCTGGAAAACACTTCCAGCGTTGAATCTTTTTTATACTGCTCTTGAACACCTACAGGAACGTAAATGTATGGACCACCCGATATCTCCTGAAAAGGAAGCGCTTGTTCGAGGTCGGATCTACGAATAATGTCCAACAATTTCGCTTCAGCAAATCTTTTTCTTTTCACATCGATCTTCGCACTCACCAGCTGACCGGGAAAAGCATTGTCCACAAATACGATATAATGACCTTCCTCTGAGGGAACACGGGCAATTCCTCTACCTCCGAAGGCATATCCTTCAATATCCAGTTCTACGATCTGACCTCTGTGAAACACTCAAACAATTTAGCAAATACAAATGTACTCAATGTCGGCGGTAATGCCGGCAATACGCTCATCAATTCCATTAAAAGAAATGTAAATCAGATCATCCCTCTTATGATTCCTTTATCGGAGGACTCAACAAAATCGATAATCAGTTGACGCATAGGAGTATCGGGCATTGATTCCCGGATCGCAGCCATACCCTTTGTGATGTTATTATTTTGAACGTAGAGTAAGCGATAGATGTCCTCGATTTCACGAACAACCTCATCGGAATAACCGCGCCTTCTCAACCCAACCGAGTTGACACCCGCAAAGGTCAAGGGCTCTCTTGCTGCTTTTATAAAAGGAGGAACATCCTTGCGGATCAATGAGGCTCCACCGATAAAGGTGTGAGCACCGATGTGGGCAAATTGCTGCGCAGCAACCTTTCCCTCAAGAATAGCGAAATCATCGATTATGACGTGACCTGAAAGTCCGACATAACTGGCTAAAATCACATTATTCCCGATCTGGCAGTCATGCGCAACGTGCACATACGTCATAAGCAAACAGTCATCTCCAATGGACGTTTTCCATCTGTCTTTCGTTCCACGATGAATAGTAGCACATTCGCGAATTCGGGTTCTGTTTCCGATCTCCACAGTTGTATATTCTCCATCAAACTTGAGGTCCTGAGGAATTACACCGATCACTGCTCCGGGAAAAATTTCACAATCTTCACCTATCCTTGTTCCCGGATAAATGGTAACGTTGGGATGGATCTTGGTCCTTGCGCCAATAACCACGTCTTCATAGATCGTAGAAAACGGTTCAACTACAACACTATTATCAAGGGTTGCATCGGGAGATACATGTGCAAGAGAGCTGATCATTTTATACCTTATCCTTCACAATCTGAGCGAGCATTTCAGCTTCCATGACGGGCTTCCCATTTACATAAGCAGTTCCCGACATTTCAACAAGTCCGCGTCTTATCGGTGAAAGTAAGCATAATTCAAAAACGAGTGTGTCACCAGGCAGCACTTTTTGCTTGAACTTGACGTTGTCTATCTTCATGAAATAGGTGGAATACAAATGTGGATCCTCTACCTTGCTCAACGCAAAGATCCCTCCAACCTGAGCCATTGCTTCAATTTGAAGAACACCCGGGAAAACGGGATTTCCAGGGAAATGTCCTGTAAAGATCGGTTCGTTCATGGTGACATTCTTAACCCCCACCACTCGTTCTTCAGTGATCTCCATGATCTTATCCACCATCAGGAAAGGAAAACGATGCGGTAGCATGCGTTCAATATCGTTAATGTTGTAAAGTGGTTCTTTAGACAGGTCGAAATTCTTACCTGCTTTTTCCTGTTTCTTGATCTGTTCTTTCAGTACTTTGGCAAAGCGAACATTACCGCTGTGCCCCGGTCTTGCTGCCAGAATATGCGCCTTGATAGGACGTCCGACAAGAGCTAAATCTCCTACAATATCAAGCAGTTTATGCCTTGCCGGTTCATTTTCGTATTGTAATTTCACAGAGTTCAGTACACCCAAACCCTCGATGGATATCTTCAATTTCTCTTTACCCAATAGTTTAGCGAGCCGGTCTAGCTCTTCCTGACTGACGTCCATCCTATCTACAAGAACAATGGCATTGTCAAGATCACCGCCTTTGATCAAGTTGTTGGTGGCAAGGAACTCCAATTCGCGCAAGAATACAAATGTTCTGCAGCCGGCGATCTGTTCCCGGAACTCTCCAATATTGTACATGGATGCGTGCTGAGTTCCGAGCACAGGCGATTTGTAATCAACCATTACCGTGATTCGATAATTGACGTCAGGAACAGCCAAAAACTCTATTCCCTTCTCTGTGTCTTCCCAAGGGATATTCTCGCTGAGCTCAAAATAGTTCCTGTCTGCTTCCTGCTCATCGTAACCAACACTTTCGATCGCTGCAACAAAAGGCAAAGAACTACCGTCCATGATCGGTAGCTCAGGTCCATCGAGCTTGATCAGCGCATTGTCGACCTGACAACCATATAGTGCTGCTAAAACATGTTCTGTCGTGTAAACCCTTGCTCCTTTGTCCTCTAAAGTTGTTCCACGGTCGGTAGCAACAACGAGATCCGCATCAGCCTTGATGACCGGCTGCCCCTCCAGATCCATGCGCTGAAATTTATATCCGTGATTTTCCGGCGCAGGACAAATCTCCAGGTTCACCTTTTCTCCGGTATGCAAACCAATACCTATGAGCTTAACCGGGGCTTTCAGCGTGCGTTGTTTTTCAACCATGAATTATTTGTCTTTGGTTAATTCTTTTATTTTCTGCTCCAGCTCCTGGATCTTGTTCAGAAGGAATGGAAGTTTCCGGAAGCCGAAATAGGATTTTTTGAAGTCTTCGATCGGAATCCCCGGTGAACCCATCAAGGTTTCTGCCTTTTTAACTGTGGAAGGAATGCCGGACTGGGCTACGATCTTCGTGCCATCTGCAATATGAAGGTGACCAGAAATTCCCGCCTGTCCTCCGATCATCACATTCTCACCGATCTTCGCTGAACCGGCAATGCCGACCTGTGCTGCCATTGCCGTGTTCTTACCAACATCGACATTGTGAGCGATCTGACATAAATTATCGATCTTGGCGCCACTCCTGATGTAGGTAGAACCCATGGTTGCACGATCTATCGTAGTATTCGAACCGATCTCCACATCATCTTCGATCACAACATTTCCAATCTGGGGCACTTTCTGATAAACACCGTGCTCATCAGGCGCGAACCCAAATCCATCAGCACCTATAACTACACCTGCATGAATGATACACCTTTTGCCGATCTTGCAATCATGGTATATGGCGGCACCCGGATGAACAACACAACCGTCACCGATTTCAACATTTTCTCCAATGTATGCGTTTGGATAGATAGAAACGTTGTCACCTACCCGAGCTCCATCACCTATGTACGCAAATGCACCCAGGTACAATCCATTTCCAACTGCAGCTTTCGATGAAACAAAAGAAGGTGACTCTACGCGCGGCTCTTTCTTGGTCATCTGAGCATACAGCTCCAGTAACTTGGCAAAACACGCGTAGGCGTCATCCACTTTAATCAAAGTCAAAGAATCCGGAAGTGCTTTAGTCGGATCGAAAGAACGGTTGACAATACAGATGGATGAACCGGTAGTGTAGATATATTCTTCGTATTTCGGATTGGCCAGAAATGACAGTGCGCCGGGTTGACCCTCCTCGATCTTGGCAAGACCTGACACCTGAATATCAGGATTACCCACAACTTCACCTCCTAACATGGCCGCTATATGCGCTGCTGAAAATTCCATGCGTCAAAATTATAAAATCCTACTGCCTTTAAATTAGTCTTTTCATGCACTTTTCAACAGCGAACTATGGATCAATCATTACAGTCAGTATCGAATGGCAGATCGAAAGAGGAAATGGAGATCTTGTTTTTGTACCAGATAGACTTCGAGCCTACCCAATTCCCTTTAGCGTCTTGAAATTCAACATAGTGCTCCGGTTTTGGGGACAACCTAAGTAACGATCGTTCAAAATCAATCCGCGCCGTCTTTTTCCATTGTGCATAAAGTTTCTTGTTTTCACTTAAACCGATTTCCTGCAATTGACAACGCAAGTTATTGGTTGAATCCACATAGAGCAAATTCTTTTCTTGGGGAAGACGAAGGATACGACCTTTCCCTTTTTGTGAATTGCCCACCTTGTTGGCATGTGATGCAGAAATACTGACTTCAGTTATGTAACTTTCATTGGGAAGCGTAAAGTAAAATCTTAACGAGCCCTTTTTGGGGATATCCTTGTCGAGTGCATACACTTTAGGATCTGCATCACTTGCCTTTTTACTTTCGCCGAAATGTACCTCGCCATCATTCAAGGCTGACAAAACATCTTTTGCGGTAATCCCCTTCGCTCTGAAAATTTCATACTCTTCATCAGAGACGACAATAACACGCTCAAGCAGACTGTTTTTAACCCTATTGGACGGCAACCAGGAGCATCCTCGATTCTGAAAGAATACGAAAACAAAAACCAAGCCTATGCCGAAGCCGATACCGTAATACTTTAGTCTGCGCAGAAAGGAATCCATCCGAAATTTTCTACAAATATACAACTTCGACAAGCTAAAAAGGCTGCACAATGGCAGCCTTTCCTCAAATTGCAGGTACTATCAGAGCAATGCATCCAATTTGGCAGTGAACTGCGATTTTTGAGCAGCTCCAACCATTTTATCTACGACCTCACCGTTCTTGATGAAAAGGATAGTAGGAATATTACGAATACCGAATTTTGCAGAAACACCAGGATTGTGGTCAACATCCACTTTACCGACAACCGCGCGGCCTTCGTATTCATTTGCCATTTCTTCAATGATCGGACCGACCATCCGACAGGGTCCGCACCATGCTGCCCAAAAATCAACCACTACAGGTTTGTCTGACTGAATTACAACTTCCTCGAAGTTTGAATCTGTGATTTCAAGTGCCATACTATTGGAATTAAATTATGTTTGAACGAGATAAAAATACAGCTATTATCACTCAAAGGAGCTTCGTGTCCATCTTTTTTTTTGCTTGTTGCTTGGTATCCTAACTATTACAGATCTCCATTCTTTTGATCGTTTTCTGATTTTCAGCAAGCAGGCAATAATAATAGATTCCGTCCGCAAGCTGCTCCGTATTGAACCTGACGATATGACCCCCGATGGAAAAATCACCTTCTTTAACCAGTGCCTCAAAACTGAGATCTTCCTTTAAAATCTCAATTCGGACTTTCTTGGACTGCTCTGTGGTAAAATAGATCTCAACTGTACCTCTGGAGATCGGTGCTTCAAGACTGTACAGCACACAGTAATCCTCCTTAACCGGCTCTCCCTTCCCCAGGAATCTGAGGAATTTACGGTATGCGATATAGAGCACCAACAAAGCTAGTGTGACAAACAATATACCGATCAGGACCTTACCTGTAGAATACGTCATTAAAATCATAGCGATATCACCCCTTTTATTTTTGCCGCCTCTTCATAAATCCTGATGATCGAATCAACATCCAGCATTAACTCTTTTACACTGACACTCACAAAATTTCCGTTTTTGGACTGATGGAGTACGATATCGTTGTTATCGTTGAATATCGACGTGATCAAAGCCAACTTTTCGGGATCATTTGGAACGATAAACTTGAAGAAATAAACCGCAGGCCATTCTTCCTGTTCCAATTGATGCTTCAGTTTTCCGAAGATGTCATCCATTCCCGTTCTTTTTGTTGAAGCAAAGATAGTCTTTTCCATTCGTTGAGGAGTGCAGAATGTGGTTCGTTCGGCAGGCTTTTCAAATCCTCAAAATTAACTATTCCCAACTCATTACAAGCACGAATAGCTGCTACCAACTCCATCGGATCTGATTCTCTAGCGATAAGCACATCCTGCCCTGTTTCGATCGTGCAATGTGGCCACATTTCAAGATAAGCACAGTGAGAACGCAGCAAATTTTCAGTTAATATCACTATTTCATAGGGATCATGACTTCTCATTACGGCCAATCGGTAAGCGGATCTCAGCTCCTCAAATTCAAGATATGCAACCAAAATAACATCACCTCCTTCAAAGTGAAAACCTGATACAACTGGTATTGATCTCACCGGAAGTATTGAAAGTTCTATCGCTGCATTATCCAACTTCCTAAGGATTTCGATCTGCTTTCGAAAAAGCTTCGAAACAATTGGTTTTGAAATCAGGTATTGCTTAATTCCAAATAACTTTTCTTCGAAGAGATCGATATAGTCATCATCCTCACCGGCGCCAAGGACTTCCAGCGCAAACTTTCGATCCATTATTCCTCAATACCTTTGTTCTTGCGCATCCGAATATTGAGAAACTCAACCCCAAGCGCGTATACCATGGCAAAGTAGATATACCCTTTCGGTAAATGCTGACCAAAGGCTTCAGCAACCAGAATTACACCGATCGTTACAAGGAACCCAAGTGCAATCATCTTGATCGTTGGCCTGCTGTTGATGAAATCGGAGATTTGGCGGGCAAAAAGAAGCATTACGATCATTGAAACAATAACTGCTACATAGATAATGATGAGCGGATCGTGACCGGTATCTCTTTCTAAATCGTTGGTCATACCCACCGCAGAAATGATTGAGTCAAAACTAAAAACCAGATCGATCATAACGATTTGCATGATAACCGAACGCATAGACGCATTTTTATCGGCGTGTACCTCTTCGTGTCCTTTAACGCTGTTATGCATTTCGACCGTACTCTTGTAAATTAGAAACAAACCACCGAGTAAGAGCACCAGACTTTGTCCGGAAAGACCAACCCCCATCACCGTAATGAATGGCTTTTCCATACTCATGATCCAAGAGACAAATCCGAGAAGAACCAGTCGCACCAGCAAAGCCAGAAGAATACCAATATTCCTCGCTCTTCGCTTCTGCTCTGCCTTTAGTTTGTCCGTAACGATACTTATGAATATGATGTTATCAATTCCAAGTACGATCTCCAGAAGCGAAAGGATCAACAGATAAATTAGTCCATCCCAAGTAAAAAGAATTGAAAAATCCATGGTATTTATTATTCTGCGAAATTAGTCAATAAGTCGAAACAAAAATGCTCATCGGAGTGCTTTAAAAAAAGCCTCCAACTCACCATCATTCACCTCACGCGGCGTAATGATCTCAATCAGTTCCGGACGTCCGGTATTCTTTTTTGCATAAAATGTTTCCATGCACAATTCAATATCTTTCGAGCACTCAGCTCTGTGATAGGTAATTCCAAATGCTTCACAAAGTTTGTCAGCCTCTTGTTCATGATGTGCTTCAAAATACTTTTTTCCTTGCGCTGTTTCGGAGGGGCCCGGAATTATTCGAAATATACCACCCCCTCTATTATTGATCAGAATGATGCGAAGATTATTTGATAGATACTTGTTCCACAGCGCATTGCTGTCATAAAAGAATGAAATATCCCCGGTGATGAGCACATGCAGATCATCAGG
>JBKCAB010000250.1:0-6231 GCA_046307935.1 Bacteroidota bacterium
AACGACGTTCATTGTAGATTTTTTCAATCGAATTTACAGCGATCCCCTGCACACCAGCACGAGATCGAATGGAATTGACGAGTTGTTGAGCAACTGAGGTATTTCCAATTTTAAAATGTGCTTCAGCCGCCATTAGCAAAACATCGGCATATCTAATAACTCTGTAATTCACCGGACTCGTCAGGTCATTATCCGGCAATCCAATTTCACCTTGTCTTTTAATGTATTTATTATTGTAATACCCCGTGTGACCTCCAGCACCTACAGCATAGGTTATTGATTCAGGATTTGGTTGAGTCGCGATGAAAGCATCTAAATCCAACACAGTAAAACCTCTTCTTGGATCTGTAGGTGAAAAGGCATCATAGAGATCCTGAGTTGGAAGATTGTAGCTATTCCCATCCCCATATACTGGTCCATTATATTGACGGATCCCGTGAAATCCGGGTGCTGCGTTTCCTTCCAGGCAAATGAGGCAGCCATATCCACCACCTTCCAAACCAGTATATTGTATATCAAACACTGTTTCAGAATTATTCTCGTTAGCAGCCAAGAAAAGCTGATCATAGTCACTTATGAGCGCGTAAACCCCACTATTTCGTACTTCATCCAAAACTGTTGCCGCTTCAGCGTATTTGGCTTGATATAACAGTGCTTTACCGAGTAAAGATAATGCTGCACCTTTAGAGGCTTTTCCTTTGATAGGCTGAATCCATGGTAGTATAGAAGCGGCATATTCAAGATCATCTTCGATTTGAGCGTAAACCTCATTTGCAGGTGATCTTGGGATATTACGAGCTTCTTCGATCCCGATTCTTTTATCAATGATCAATGGAACATCACCAAAAAACTTCACCAGTTCAAAGTAATAATATGCCCTCAAGAATCTTGCCTCGGCGATGATTTGTCCTTTCTCTGGGAAATCAATATTATCCTTGTTTTCCATGATATAATTGACCCTTGTTATTCCAGCATAATTCCAACGAAGGATGTTTCTTAATTCATTATTTACCCCTCCATGAGTCATGTTGTCAATTTGGTGCAAGCCTTGACTATCATTAACACTTTCACCTCCCGCGATCGAATTATCAGAAGCGATTTCTCCGATCCATAAAGAAAGAAAGGAGCCCTGTAGAAGGTCATATGCTCCTACAAGAGCGCGCTCGTAATCTTCTTTAGTCTGAAAGAAATTCTCTGCATCCTGAGTGTATGGGGGATCAACGGCAAGGAATTTTTTACATCCAACCGATAGGATCATTACAATAAAAACGAACGTAATTTGAGTGATATATTTCATATTAAAATGCGATTTGAAGTCCTGCCATAAACGATTTTGCTTGAGGATATAGGCCGTAATCAACACCTGCCGCCAGCACACCTGCTGATCCTATATCCGGATCGTACCCCATATATCTTGTTAGCGTGAATAAATTGTTAGCCGAAACATAGACGCGTAGATTGTCTGTTTTAATTTTCTTAAGAAGTTTCTGTGGCAACTTATAACCCAGCTGTAGATTTTTCATTCGAAGAAAAGATCCGTCCTCCACATAATAGGAGGAAAATACAGTATTTCGGGTAGGATCGGTAGTCACTCTCGGGTGTTCGTTCGTGCTTCCTGGGCCGGTCCACCTGTCGATCACATAGGCCAATTGATTGGCGTATGGCTGCTGTCTCTCATAGTTCCGAATAATCTCCTGTCCTATTGCAACATAAAAATTAGCGGAAAGATCAAAAGCTCTGTATTTCAAATTTAAAGAGAGACCCATCGTGAAATCTGGTATTGGAGAACCAAGGGACGTTTTATCTGAATCATCATTAAAATTGATCACACCATCACCATTCTGATCCACGAAACGTATATCTCCGGGCTTGGCTCCCTCCTGAATGACATTCGAATTGTCAATTTCCTCTTGCGTCTGGAATATACCGTCCATTTCATATCCGAAGAAATATCCGATCTCATAACCCTCTTCAAATCGAGTGGCAATATCTCCACCAACCCCAAAGCTTGCTCCAGGTATGTAGTCGACACCCTCAGGCACAGCAGTCACCTCGTTCTTTAGATACGTGTAGGTGTAATTGAGTCCGAAAACAAAATCTTTCTTAGTGTCAGTTGTGTAGCCAAGCTCTAGCTCTACTCCTTTATTAGACACATTTCCTGCGTTAATGATAGGTGGATACCCACCCGGTCCATACGAACCTAAAATGGCGGTGACCTCAGGCTGAAACAATAGGTCAAAGGTATTTTTAATGAAGTAGTTCGCAGTGAGGTCAATATTCTTCAACAGTGTCATATCTAGCCCCAAGTTGAATTGGTGCGTTGTTTCCCATTTCAAATCCGGATTAGCGGGTCTTCCAATGGCTACTCCCTGTGTAATCACATCGTCGAAAACATAAACCCCTTCTCCGTTCAAGAGAGCTCTGTATGCAAAATTCGGAATTTGATCATTCCCGGAGACACCGTAGCTAATTCTGAGTTTACATAGATCCATCCACTTCAAGGAATAAAAGCTTTCATCGGAAATTACCCACGCAGCTGAACCGGTTGGAAACAGACCATACCTTTTATTGCCACCGAATTTACTCGAACCATCTCTTCTGAGAATTGTAGAAAATAAATACTTGTTTTTGTATGCGTACTCTGCCCTTATAAAAGAGGATAGAAGACGTTCCATAAACTCCCATGATCCTGTATTATTGAGGTATCCGCCTTCTGCTGTGTTTGCCGAAATATCTGCGTAATCGACAGAATTATTTGGGATATTATAGGCAATACCATTTAGAGACTCTCCTTTACGTTGAAAAACACTGACCCCGGCGGTTCCTTTAATTCTGTGAACTGAATCGAAGATTTTGTCATAATTCACAAAGCTCTCGTATGTCAGATCGACAAATGAAGATCTTTCTTCGTAAACTGCAGCGCCTCTTTCGATAAACACATTATCTGCGATTTCAACTTCCGGAGATTCCAATTCCTCATTGATCGCCGTATTGGCATATTTTCCATTCCCGTACCATACCAGAGGTGAAAAAACTTTCGCTTTTACCTGAGCATAATTATAATTTATTCGATTGGTAAACTTTAAATGCTCATTAAATTCATAAGTCAACTCTTCCTTACCAACGAATTTGTCTGCTACGTTCCAATTGAACTGATTATTGATCTGTGCAATGGGATTTATGATATCACTCACCTCTTCAAGATAGGAATAATTACCATCAGCAGTACGAACCGGTACATTTGGAAATGCATTAATTGTGTTGTACAATACGGATCCGATCCCATTTTCAGGCAGGGTACTTCTTGCGTCATTGGAATAAAGAAATACTGAGCTAAGTGTCATCTTTTTGGAAAGCTCTGTCTCAAAATTTAAACGAGCATTGTAACGGGAAAAGTTTGCTTTATCCCCTCCAACAATTCCGGTTTGATCAAAATACCCAAGACCAACAGAATACCGCGTCGCACCTGTTCCACCGCTCAAACTAAGATTGTGACTTTGCACCGGTGATCTTTGAAAGATAGAATCCTGCCAGTCCGTACCAACTCCAAGCTCCGTATTCACAAAAGGCATGGGTTGTCCACCAAGTCCGAACATTTCATTTTTAATTACTGCGTATTCACGCGCATTCAGCAGATCAAGTTTTCTGGCCGTCGTTTGAATACCATAATATCCATTGTATTCTACCTTTGGTTTATCATTCAAACGTCCTCTTTTTGTTTCAACAATGATCACTCCGTTTGCGGCCCTTACACCATAAATGCCAGCTGTTCCATCCTTTAGCACGTTAATGGATTTTATATCAGCTGGATTCAGCGCGTTAAGACCTTCAGAATCATATACTATTCCATCGACCAGAATCAACGGATCATTGTCGCCAAAAGTTGAAAGCCCGCGGATCCGAATATTTGAACTACCGCCGGGAGAACCGGAATTACTGCTGATCGTAACACCAGAAACTTGACCCTGTAGTGCTTGATCAATTCTTGATGTGTTGAGTTTTTCTATGTTCTCTCCATTTACTTTAGATGTTGCTCCAGTGAACTCTTTACTTCTTGCTTCACCATATCCGACAACAACGACTTCATCTAGTTCTTGGGCTTCAGTTAATAGAATAACATCAATCTCTGTGCGTGAACCAACTTGAGTTTCAAACCTTTTGTATCCGATAAAATAGAAAGTCAGAGTGTCATCAATGGAAGCTACTGTCAAACGATACTTCCCATCAAAATCCGTCTTAACCCCCGTCCCTTTATTCTTAATTCCTACCGAAACAAAAGGTAGTGGTTCATTTTTCTCATTGACAACAGAACCTGTCACAATCAACTGACCAACTGCTGAATAACCAATGAAAACAATGCAGGTGAGAATAAATATATTTCTCATGTTTTTTTATTTGTTGTCGAAAATTACTGAATTATTTTACTATTTACAATAAGTACAATTAATTTGTTCGCTGGATGTGGTTGGCAAGATCAATTAACTTGTGAGAATAACCCGTTTCATTGTCGTACCAACCAACCACTTTTACGAGATCCTCGCCAAGCATAAGACCGGCAGAAGAATCAAAAATGGAGATTCTTTTATCTCCATTAAAATCACTGGAAACAACAGCGTCATCAGTGTATCCCATTATTCCTTCCAGCTGGCCAAGAGAAGCCTCTTTCATAGCCGCCTTAATTTGTTCGTAGTTAGTTTTAGTTTCCAAATTCGCAACAAGGTCGACGACAGAAACATTTGCGACTGGAACACGGTAAGAAGTTCCTGTTAATTTTCCTTTTAATTGTGGAATCACCTTGCCAACGGCTACTGCCGCACCAGTAGATGATGGAATAATGTTCTGAAAAGCTCCTCGCCCTCCCCTCCAGTCTTTTTGTGAAGGACCATCGACAGTCTTTTGAGTGGCAGTAACAGCATGTACTGTGCTCATTAGTCCAGATTTAATTCCAAACTTGTCGTGGAGGACTTTAGCCAGCGGTGCAAGGCAGTTTGTTGTACACGAGGCATTGGATACAATCTTCATATCTGGATGGTATGTCAGATGATTCACCCCCATCACAAAAACCGGTGTATCATCCTTTGGAGGTCCAGATAAGATTACTTTAGATGCTCCTGCATTGATGTGATCATGTGCAGTCTCCTGATCAAGAAACAACCCAGTCGATTCAACCACACAAACTTCACCCAGCTCACCCCA
This sequence comes from Bacteroidota bacterium, assembly GCA_046307935.1. GTDB lineage: Bacteria > Bacteroidota > Bacteroidia > Flavobacteriales_D > Crocinitomicaceae > M0103. Next base: position 5,197 of record JBKCAB010000250.1, read on the forward strand.
ATCAATAGCTTTTATCTCCTTTTTACTTGTTACACGGATACGCTGACCATTAAAATAGATATCTGAACCTTTGGACTCAATTGAACCGTTTAACAGTCCATGAGTTGAATCATATTTCAACATGTAGGCGAGATATGCTGTATCATACAGGTCGTTTACAGCAACTATTTCAATATCTGGTCGATTCACTGCCGCCCGAAATACCATGCGGCCTATTCTTCCAAATCCGTTAATTCCAATTCTCAATTTTCTCATGCGCTCATTTGATTACCCAACTTCCACCAACTGATATCACATTGTCTAAGGAGAGATAATCTCTGTAGTTCGTCTCATTGATTCCCCCTGTTGGACAAAATTTAACGTCTCTAAAGACAGAACCATAAGCTCTCAGCGCATCCACACCTCCAAACAGATTGGCAGGAAAGAACTTGAAATATCTCCAACCGATCTCCATCCCTCTTATTATTTCACTGGGTGTTGCTACACCCGGAATAAATGGAATTTCACTGTGTTCCAGATTCTGTACTAATGAAGTGGTTAATCCGGGACTAACCATAAAATCAACTTTTAAATCCATGCACTTCAGGATCTGTGCGTTCGAAATCACCGTACCCACTCCAACCTCAATTTCATTTCCGTATTTAGATTTAAACTCTGAGATGGCCTCCCACGCAAAATTCGTTCGCAGGGTGATCTCTATGCATTTTATATCATGATTGATGAGCTGTGTATATATGCGCTCAATTTCGCTGCTATTCTCAATTGTAACAACCGGAATTATCTTATTCCGATCCAAGATCGATTCTATACCATTCTGCATAATCTTCTATATTATCCCAGCTCCTCTTTCGCCATTTTCTATGAGTGATCTGACCTTTGTAAATAGATCACGACCATGGCTGTTGTGTTCATATTCGATCATTCGTATTTCCCTTGATTCAAGATCTGATTCAAGACAGATAAGCTCCCCTTTTATTGCATCCAGCCTCAACCTGTCACCTGTTCGAATCTTTGCGATCAAACCTCCCTCAGCTG
>JBKCAB010000251.1:0-3581 GCA_046307935.1 Bacteroidota bacterium
GTTACGTCCTGGATGCAGAAATTTTGTGAATCACTGTCGCCAAAGTTTGCATTTGCTTCCGTGAGTTGAGCGACAACCGCACTATTGTAAAGGATCTGATAACTACCGGCTCCTCCGTTAGCAGCAGTACATCCCGTCAGACCATCTCCGTAGGAATCATTGATCGTAAAAGTGTAGCAGTCGTATGCCAAACAGAAATCAACGTTGATCACACCCTCATCATTATCCTGATACCCGGAGCCGCTGTAGAGCAGCACATTTGCATCATTTCGTAGCTGCCATGTTGTTTCGGATCCGTAGCAATCCAGATCCAGAGTTAATTGCACGGATTGGCCGTTGACGACCGCTGTGAAGGTGGAGCTAACAGCGTTGTTCGCCAGGTTTTCATCCGTTGAGCCATTCGGGTTCACCACTTGTGCATTGAATGTATGCGCCCCACCTGGAACGTTCATCACTGGAAGGGTGATGGTTGTTGACTGCCATTGCGCCAGAGAACCCGACCAAGAGTAGTTCAGGTTGTAGTTCCCATTGATCCCATAGTTGATCGTTGCGGAAGTCAGGGTGGTGGTTCCGGAATTGGTGATCGTCATCGAGGGTGAGATTTGCGTTGAGCAATAGGTTCCACTCGCTCCGGTTGGATTTGCCAACCCTGCATCAATGGCGATCGGTGTCGAATTGTTCGGATCGTAGCCGTCAATGAATTGTGCACCACTACTGTTCGGGTCGAGCCATGTCACAAGATGGTTCGTGCTGTTGCTGGATGCCGGGTTCCAAGACTTAGAAAGTCTGCCGTAGTAATCGGGTGCGGATAGATTACTGCAAGATGCCCCACCTCCCCATAACTGGCCAATAATCCGTCGATTCTGGTCAAAAAGCGGCGAGCCCGATGAACCGCCTTCGGTCGTTGTATTGCGGTCCCATTCCACCTGCCAGACCCCCTGACTTTCCGAACCCATAGCTGTTGCCGGAGAGGCAGCTGCATCGTCAAAAGCGATCTTTTTGATGTCTCCTGATGGATGATGAATTGAGACAGTCGAAGACGGATTGACCCCAGAATTATCCCAACCCGAAAAATAAGGTGAATACGACAAAGGTACCGTTCCGCCTACCAGTCCTCCGGTAATTTCTACCAGACAGAAATCTGAAGGTGTTCTTCTGGAACGCAATACTGCTCCGGAAAGTGATTGAAATGTGGGCGATGAGCCTGGATTTGTACAAGCCGTTGCCTGCCAGTTAAAGCGGAATACCCAGCTTGTCGGTGTACTGTAGCAATGGTTGGCTGTGAGCACGTAAGGCTTTCCATCGTTGAGGGTATTGTTGATCAGTGCTCCCGAACAAAAACCGCTACCGCCAGAAACCAGCATAACAGCGCTGTTGCGCTGGTTCACCCATTCAGCTCCATCCGGACAATTCACGTTCATGTTACAGTTTCCTGAACTTCCGAAAGCTTTCGTCATGAATTCTTGCGCAGTGCGGTATCCGTGTGTTACTCTGTACACATGCACATTTCCGATATCTTCCTTGTTGATCGCCGGAACGTAATATTCCACAATGACCGTATTTCCAGGAACTAGTTCAGTGCCAAGCTCGCCTTCATAGAGGTGGTTCGCATTGAATTTACCCAGAATGAACGTTTTGTCGGGATTGTACACATACAATTCATTACCTTCCGGAATCACTGTCTGATCAAAGGTAAGATTGACTGTGAGGGCGTTTTCACAGGTGATCTTCAGCAACCAGATCTTGTCACCATTCGGCAGATCATACCAGTTACCCGAATTGTTCAAACCAAGGTTCGTGTAATTGTTGTGGCCAAAACGCCACGGCGCCGTTCCGGTATCATCTGTTTCGGCATCCTCAGCTCTAAGTGCTGCAATATCCGGTTCTTCAAATACGATAAGCTCGGTGTTTTTGAATCCACTGCTGACTTTTTCACCGCGTGGATTTCCACCGTCGCCCTGCTGACCAAAAGCCGCAATTGAAGAAAGGATTCCCAATAGAAATAGTAGATTTTTTTTCATGCTGCAAGTTTTGAATCTTGTTTATTGTTTCCGTTTAATACTGCATCCGCGCGGGTCGGTAGTATGAGCCTTTATTTTCTCTCCTTTTCCTAAAGAGGTCAGTGCATTTTTCAGGTGTGGGATGTCTTCCGTTCGCTTGCTGTCCCAGGTATTGTCAATTGAACCGGTGTAAACGAGTTTCATACCTGAATCAAACAAATAGACATGTGGTGTAGTCCGAGCACCGAAAGCGTCGGCAAGTTTTGAATCAGTATCGACCAAATAAGGCATTGTATATCCCTTTTCTTCTGACCTTTTTTTCATGGCATCCATTGCATCATCTCCGCCGCGCTTGGCTTCATTCGAATTAATGAGCACCATTTTAACCCCATTACTCAATGCCAGGTCGTTGATCGGATTGTATTGCACCTCCCAACCCGGGAATTTTTCGGCACCAACCACGAAAGGGCATGTGTTGCAAGAAAATACGACCAGCAATCCTTTATCCCCTTTCAAACTCTTCAATGTGGCAGAAGATCCATCAATACCGTTCATCGCATAATCCTGAAGTGGAGCGGATTTTCCAACTTTCAATAGCTTGGGACCTTTGTCCGCATAACTGAAAGACGCCAATACCAGTAACATGGTTGGCCAGAACAAGTGATTTCTTAGATAACCTTTCATCGTTTTACGTTATAGTACAATACAAACATTTATTTTAGCATACGGTTTGCTAAGGGAGCACAAAATACAAATTCTCATGAAAAAACTTGCGTTATTATTTTCGACTATCATTGGATTCTCAGTTTACTCCCAACAATTTTCAATGCCTGCTGAAGAGTACCCGTTCTTCGATATTCTTGAATGGAAAGGACAGGGGACGCTCTTACTCAACAGAGATCCCTCCGGACAACAGCGGAAGATCAATCTGACAATGGTCGGAGAGAAAACCACGAGTATCTGGCAAGAAAGTATCAACCCTTCCGGTAAAGATTATTACTTCATTCACAGCGAGAATGCCCGTTATGTCTACTTCCTTGATCAGCTCCAACCGATCGAGGGGAAAATACAGTTCAGTCAGGTGAATATAGCTGGGAATGTAAAAAGTTCAACAGCACTGCTTTCCGCTGCGGTCAGGAAATTGGGCGATTACGATTTTAACCTGTTGAAGATGATCGATGTGTTCACTACGGATAAGGCTTTGGTTTTTCTGATGCGTTATCATGAGAAGAAAGAGAAGCGATTCACCGACTTCTTACTGACCATGACCCATCACAATTTCTTGATATATGCCACAAAACTGGGGGATATACCGGAGGCATATTTGAAAGAGCCGGATAAATATAGCTTTTGGAGCTATGCAGGAAATGAGGGGGAGGATATTCTTTTCTATTCAAAGGATCACAAGGATAAAAAGAATGGTTTTTCAATCCTTTCTTTCACTCCTAAGGCCGAATTGAAAGAATCCCGTTTTATTACATCCGCTTCTCATGGTTTCGATGCAACATCTGCTGGTGCATTCGGTGCGACCGGCCGATTTTACCTGAATATAACTGAAGTGTCTAACGGACAGCTCCATAT
>JBKCAB010000252.1:0-2549 GCA_046307935.1 Bacteroidota bacterium
ATATTGACTGGCTCATGGGTATCATCAGCCAACATTGCTTCTCCATCGAGTGTAGTGATCATTCCTTTTAGAGAAGTTCCGTCAGAAAAACGCCATTCGGCACCACCTTCGTAAATAGCATTGTTCGGACATTCTGGTTCACAGGCTCCGCAGTTGATGCATTCTTCGGTGATCATTATTGCCATAACAAGTGAAATTTAGGATGCAAATATACGAACGCTACTTAAAAAGAAATGTTCGTGTCGCCGAAAACTTTACGCATTAGTTGCTTGGTCGTATTAATTTTGTAATGTGAAACAAGAGGATATTGTTAGGGGGTTCATTCAGCTCGGAAAGTTGATGACCGCAGTTGGCGAGGGACGTGAATGGTCGGATTATTCACTTGGCATAACGGAGGAGGAATACAATAACCTAGAGCGACTGGTGATCAGGCAAAAACAGCTAAATGGTTGGTTCACTGAAGAAAATGTCCGGTTGGCCATGAACGCTTTGGGTAGACAATTGACTGCAACGGACATCCAAAATTGGATCTCTCATTACCGATACAGTAGTACACCCAGACGCGTGGGGATCATTATGGCTGGAAATATTCCGCTGGTTGGTTTCCATGATCTTTTGTGTGTACTCATTAGTGGTCATCGTGCAGTCATTAAATTGAGTTCGGATGACAATACGCTCCTTCCTGAACTCATCAAGCATTTAATTTCGTTCGTTTCGGGATTGGAGGATCGCGTCACTATTTCGTCAGGTAAAATTGGAGAGCTTGAAGCCGTTATTGCAACTGGAAGTGACAATTCAACGCTTTATTTTGAACAATACTTCGGAAGGTATCCACATATTTTTCGATCCAACCGGACATCTGTTGCTGTTTTGAATGGTGAAGAAACGGCCAAGGATCTTAAACTGTTGGGGAATGATATTTTTCAATATTTTGGTCTTGGCTGCCGGAACGTATCTCATTTGCTCTTGCCCGAAGGATTTGAACTACACAGGATCTTTGAGGCGTTATTCACGTTTGGTGAGATCATTCATCATCATAAATACGCCAATAATTACGACTACAATCGGGCTGTTTACTTATTGAATCAGGTTCCCTTTCTCGATAACCATTTCGTGCTGCTGCGCGAGAGTCAGGAGCTTTATTCACCACTTGCTGTAGTGCATTATCATTTCTATTCTTCAGCGGAAGACATCGCAAACTATCTGAACCAACACAAAAATAAAATACAGGCTGTAGTAGGGAAGGGATATCTTCCGTTTGGCACAACGCAATGTCCGGGGCTGACTGATTACGCAGACGGTATTGACACAATGGATTTCCTTACTCGTCTTTGAATCTGCGTAGATCGGAAAAGTTAAAGGTCCATTCCGGAGTGCGTAATTCGCCCGTACTTAATTCAAACCAAGGTGATAGTTTCCCGTTTTGAGGATTGATGAGAATTTGTGTTTCCTGAGCTGGCATATAGCTTTGTGCAAGTATAAAAATCTTTTTACCCTCCTTGTTTTCGGCAACATCCAAAACGATCACCGCATGTCCGTACGGATTACCCGATTGTATGAACACATCCCCGATTTGCATGGTAGATAGATCTTCGACAGGAATCATTTCACGCTTTAGCGAGGCAGTGTTTGCGTACGAGAAAACATAGCGCATATAAGCTCTGAATTTTTTATACGAATAATCTCCTTTTGCATAATCACGGAAATAGCGGGGCTTACCATCGGAAAGGAAATTGAAATGAATAGCATCGTAATCCTTTGAAGAATAAAGATATTCAGCGCGCAAACGCATTACGGCATCTGCGCATTGCTGCAGGTCAACCTTATCAATTTCCTGATCAATGACTGCGCAATATACATTTGGTTTTGTTTTGTAAGTTCCATCGAAATAACACGCCTTGGATCCGTAGGGCTTTAGTTTCAACTCCCTCAAAAATAGTGGGTAGGATCCTGATTCAACGGTAACTCGTTCAAATCCGTCCGGCAGCAAAAAACGCTCGCATAATTTCACTTTTGATGTATCGATCAGCGACTTTTCCTTAGAAACGATTGAACTTGGAACTGAGTTGTTCTGATTCGTTTGCGATATACAAGCATTGAAAATCAGAGGCAAGGATAGCATGAAGATCCTGATCGGAATACTGAACAGATGAGCGTGTCTTTTCAAATGATCGGTTTTAAATGTAATGCGCAGAAGGGCTTTTTGTTTCATTTTTAAGGAGTAATTAATTTTCTACGGGAGGTTTGATTCCATAGTATTCAAACATTAATAGCAGTAAAATGGCGGAAATCTCTGGGTTTATAGAATACTTAACTGCTATTTTCGAGTAGGTGTTGTATAGATGAAGATTTATTGATTCAAAATTTAATTTTTACATACTGTTAGTAAAGTTCAGAAACTCCTTTTTGCGAATGTGTTTTAATGAATTGTAATTTACGTTAGTTTGTTTCAGTGTATTTTTTGAAGTTATCTAAAATTGCTTGCCACCCGTTTCTTTGTAATTCAATTGAATTTTCAGTTTCAGGATCAAATATTATGGTTACTTCTG
>JBKCAB010000253.1:0-1953 GCA_046307935.1 Bacteroidota bacterium
CTTATGAAATAGGTCTGAGAAAACCTGACGTTGAGATCTTCGAGTACGTGTGTGGTAAGATCGGTTCCGATCCCGGTAAGGTACTTTTCATCGATGATTCTCCACAGCACATTGAGGGAGCGAAAAAGGCTGGATTGTGCGCACTACACCTAACCGATCCGACGGATCTTTACACTGTCTTTTCCTGACAGAGTTCAACGAGAATATGGTCGGTTGAGCGAGGATGGAGAAATGCAATCAGTTTATTGTCTGCACCATCTTTAGGAGTCATACTGATCAACTCAAAACCCAAAGTCGTTAGACGTTCGATCTCCGAATGGATATTTTCTACATCAAAAGCGATGTGGTGTATCCCTTTGCCTTTTTTTGCGATGAACTTGGCGATAGGTGACTCAGGATCGGTGGCTTCCAGCAATTCTAACTTGGATTCTCCGATTTGAAGAAAGGCAGTCCGCACACCCTCGGAGGAAACTTCTTCTATCTTGTAGCAGGAAGCACCCAGCAGCGCCTCATATACAGGCAATGACTCGGAAATACTGGCAACAGCAATCCCCAAATGCTCGATCTTTTTTAACATGGGTTAGTTCTTTATGAACTTTTCGTTTAGATTATCGAAATTGATGTAGTAAACTCCTCTCAGCAGATTTTCGCAGTTTACCGATGATCCCGTGCCCTTCTTCACAATGTTGCCATACGCATCGTAGATCTCATAGCGCGTATCTGCAGGTTTGCCATTGGCCGTAAAGTAGATAATGTCCTTAACTTTCACAGGGCTTTTAACAATGGCTGGAACGGCTGAATTGAACTTTACTTCCTTGGATGAGCGCTTTGTTCCGGAGTGGTCAATCTGTACTACACGTACTGTATTTTCACCTGAATGAGGTGAAACCTGAAATTCATAATTATTTGTTCCTGAAGTACCTTTACCCTGGACCTCACCCACCGTTACCCATTTATTCCATCTGTATTGCTCGATAATAAATGGAAGTTTACCCTGTTCCTCCGACGTCTGCCAAGAAAGTTTTCCACTCGTATTAACACTAATGTCCAACACTTTAAAGGTGCTTCTTGGCAATAGCACCTCGGGATTCAATATTTTCGGTTTGCATCCGTCATGGTGTTCTATGACGATAAAAACAGGCTCACCGATCGCAACGTTGAAATTAGAAAAGTCGATCTCAAAGGCGCCCATGTTGGTTCCTCCCGGCATGATGTCACCGTTGACCGTAACTTTAGTGGCGCAGTAACCGAAACCCTCATCATCCATTGGATTCTGAACGTAGAGGTTTTTACCCTGATAAGTTCCTTCGATCGACAGCGACGCGAGACCAACAGAAGCGATCAAGGAAAAAAGAAGCACACCAAGTAATTTTCTCATTAACTGCAAGATGACAGTGGCTTTGAATAAGAGAAAACAAAATTAGTGTCATTTTTTTTATAAAGCAAGTAGATGAAAGTCTTTTTTAACACAATAATAGCCTTTCAACTAAATGGTTACTACGCATGTAGATGGGCCTTTCTTGAGAGCTTAACCAATAAAATAGTTCTTTCACTTTTTTTTATTATTCTTGCTTGATGAATTACTATTCAACCATAAAAGATCTGCTTGTTTTCGTCGGACTTGTATTGTTTTTAGGCGCTTGCAACAGCAGTGGAGGAAAACAGTTCGAGCATGCCGGAGGATCTTTAAGAATGGCTGTTGATATTGAACCATCAACACATGTTCCACGTGAGGTAAGTGATTATTACACAGCCACAGTTCTTGGTCAAGTAATGGAAGGGCTTGTTTCAATGGATCCGAAGTCACTCAAGATCATGCCACAACTTGCTGAATCATGGAAAGTGGAAAATGACGGGCTTACCTATGTGTTCAAGTTGAGAAAAAATGTTCTTTTCCATCCTCACAAGTTATTGAACGAAGAGGAACGTGTATTAAAAGCGGAGGATGTACAA
>JBKCAB010000254.1:0-1208 GCA_046307935.1 Bacteroidota bacterium
ATGCTCGCGTACATTTCATGAACAAATAAAACTACATTTGGCTACTAGAAAACGCGTAAATATTTTGAGATGAAGATTTCACTGCTAACGGCCATCATGTTTATTGTTCAATTAGCCTGTAGTCAATCGAAAAAGGAACAGATTGAACGATTAACCTTTCAAGTTGATAGCCTAAACGGGGTTGTAAATCAGCAAAATGCCACCATTTCAGAGGCACAAAAAGAAAAGCTAAAATTGGCTGAGGAGAAAAAACGTCTTGAAAAGGATAATTCTGTTGTAAAGAATGATCTAACCGATCGGGAATCTACTATCAAAAATTTAAACGCGACCCTTCAAAAAAAAGAAAAAGAGACAAACGCATTAAGGGATTCCTTGCGACAAGTTTATACCAAAAACAAGGTCTTACCAATGTTAAAATCTGCTATATATGCCGGTAACTATTCTTTCGAATACGATAATGGTCCCGCTGGATCGCTACAAATGTATTTCGATGGAAAAGAAGACTATTACTTCTATTTAGATTATGTCAAAGGTCCACCAAGTTACAATATGGGTACGTTGGAAGGTATAATGAAAATATATGGAAACAGGGGTGTTTTCAATGCCAGTATCAATGAAGGCGATACGTGCAAAATAATCTTTGATTTCGATGAGAACGGTGTGTTTATCAAGCAATATTCAGATGATACGGCTTGTGGTTTTGGGCATAATGTTTTCATTTCTGAATATTACATTAAAGACTATTCCGAAAACAACCGAATTCAACCATCGGAAAACGGTTCTGGTATCTACACTGAATCGACAAATCAGTGGTAGTTCATCCAATTCAAAGCATAGGATTGAATTGGAGTGAAACAATAGATTTTTTTACGTTCTATTTTGCATTTTAACTGATGGAATCGTCCCAATCAAAAACCCTTCCAAATCCTTATAAAAGTTATATTTTTCGACCTCATAGGTCACAAAAACAGAGTGAGAGTGAAAAGCGAGAGCGGTTCACTCCACTTTGTTTCTCTTCGCTCTCACACTCATTCTCACACTTTACTTACAATTATTGTGGTATTCGACCCATTCCAAAACATTCCCTAAATCCTTATAAAAGTTAGATTTTTCGATCTCATGGGTCACAAAACAGAGTGGAAGCGATCCACTCCACTCTTTTTTTTTTCACTCTCACACTCAATCTCACACTTTACTTACAATTATTG
>JBKCAB010000255.1:0-1615 GCA_046307935.1 Bacteroidota bacterium
TTTAAATCTTTCATCAAAAGAACATCTCAGGATAAAATTCCCGAATCTATACCTCGCGATGGCCAAAATGAGATCCGCGACATCCAAAAAGGTTCCTTTGGGAATAAATCCTGATTTTCACAGCTCCTTTGCACCTAAAAAATCACCGTTCTATGATCCGGATGACCTAAAGAGCATGCTTAAACATGAATTGACAAACCAGGGACTGGAAAAATTGTTGCGTTTTGCCGACAGGAATTCAATGGCTCATTCCGTTGAAGTGCGTTTACCTTTTCTATACCATGAGCTCATCGAATTCGTTTTTAAGCTCAACAGCTACCTATTCCTAAACGACGGTTGGTCCAAGGCTATTCTAAGAAATGGGATCCGAGATACCTTACCGGAACCAATCGTTTACAGAAAGGATAAAGTTGGATTTGAGGCTCCACATGAAAAATGGACAAAGGCAAACGCATTTGATAAACTCTACAAGGATTCTAAAGCTGCTTTAATGAAAGAGGGTCTTATGACTGAACAATACAACCAGCGTTTTAAGACCATAATAGCAGCAAAATACTTCAATAGCTGATGGGAAAGCACATCGCCATTCTGCTTAATGGGGAGATCCGGAATGATTATCGGGTTCTTAAGGTGATCCAAACCCTGAGCAGAGAGCATTGTGTCGATCTGTTTTACGTGAATGGAGTTAAAATAGAAGATCAGAAAATTTTCAACCGGAATGTTGAACTTTTCCCTCTTACTCACAAGGCCGGAATTTTGGTTAAACTTTTGCGTCATACCATGTTTTGCTATGAGTTCAATTTTTTGGGAAAAGCCGTTTTATCAACATATAAAACCTATGATGTGATCTGGTGTAATGATCTGCCAACTCTTTACCCTGCCTGGAAACTATCAAAATCAACTGGCGCAAAGCTTGTTTATGACTCCCATGAGATCTATGTTGAAACACTGAATCAATTCTTCCCCAGACAAACCAGTGGGATAAAAAAATGGATATTCCAATGCCTACTAAAATTCATGAGACGTCATGGGGAACGCATCGAAAGTAGGATCTTGCCGGAAGTAGATGATTTGATCACAGTCAATGAGAGTCTTCGTGAATTTTTCCAGTTGAAATACAGAATAAATTCAGGACATGTGATTATGAACTTACCTAATAAACTGGAGCCCAAATGTGACATCAACTTCCGATCGATATACAATTGGAAGGAAACGGATATTATTCTTCTCTACCAGGGAATGCTGAATGAAGGAAGAGGCCTCAATTTTTTATGTGACACGATGCTATTATTACCGGATCAATATAAACTGGTCTTTGTTGGTGACGGTCCATTGTTGTTCTCACTAAAAACCGAAGTGAAACAAAAGTCACTCGAGGAAAGGATCAAATTTACGGGACTGGTTCCTCTCAATGAGCTACCTTGTTACACGAAGGGAGCCAATATGGGCATCAATCTCCTTGAAGACTTAAACCTGAGTAAAAAATACGCCTCACCGAACAAGCTATTTGAATACATACATGCAGAAATCCCTGTGCTAGGTTCATTTTCGCCTGAGAATGAAAAGGTGTTAGAGAATTATAACATTGGTTGTTTATCAGAAAATGATCCTCAAT
>JBKCAB010000256.1:0-6291 GCA_046307935.1 Bacteroidota bacterium
ATGCGTTTCCAGCAAGAGCGCGGTGCATCGATCGAAAATGAAACAATGAAAAAGCTGGAGGATATCTCAAAAAAGGTCACCGTTCTCGGGAAACAGTTCAGTGAAGAGAACAAGATCGATATCTTACTCATTCATGGCAAAGGTGGACAGATCAATTACATTACATCAGGAATGGATGTGACCAAAGAGTTCATTGCTTATCTGAACCAAAGACAAGAGGAGATCGAAAAAGAGCTCGAATAATGCTGCCAGCTCATCGGAAACTTCAGGAGAATATTGCGGAATATGTCATCTACATGTTCCAAATCGAGGATATCGTTCGAGCCTTTGATCTTAATATCGACAGATTGATGCAAGAGTTTGTGGAGCCTCAACTGAATGACACTGCACTCATCGAAGAGTACCGAAAATGGTATGAAGAGCTCATCAAGGATATGAAAGTTCAGCGCATTGAAAAAAGTGGTCACCTCCATGAACTCAGAGAGATTCTTGTTGAATTGTCTTATTTGCACAATGTGATGATGAATAGGGCAGGAGACAAGCGTTACAAGCAGATCTATGAACAGGCATTACCAAGTTTGAACGATCTCCGTGAGCGATCTAACCTGAAAGAAAAGAACGATCTAGAGCTTGCATTTCATGGGTTGTATATGAAGCTGTTGATGCGGCTTCAGCGCAGAGAAATCAGTGAGGCCACCGAAAAAGCATTTGAATCTATGAGTGCAATGCTTGGCTATCTCGCAGGAGCATACAAAAAAATGAAAAATGGTGATCTGGACTTTCTGAACAACTGATCAGAAGATCTTTCCGGGGTTCAAAATTCCTTTCGGATCGAACACTTTTTTAATTGAACGCATAAGTTCTAAAGTGATCTCTGGAAAGGCAATATCCATGAAAGGTCGTTGTACCAAACCGATCCCGTGCTCACCGGAGATCGTACCACCAAGTCTTACAACCTCAGTGAACAGCTCTCTGATTGCTTTTGGAAGCTCAGTATTCCATACATCATCTGAAAGTTCACCTTTAATGATGTTGACGTGTAGATTTCCATCGCCTGCATGACCGTAACATACGGAGTGGAAGCCATATTTTTTACCGGTTTCTTTCACGTACCGAAGCAGAGCGGGTAATTCATATCGCGGTACGACAGTATCCTCCTCCTTGTAAACAGACTGCGATTTTACTGCCTCACCGACTTTTCTTCTCAGGGACCACAAACCTTCTTTTTGAGCTGCAGTTTCCGCAAAGAGGATCTCGTCGGTTTCAAATTGTTCCAGCACAACAAGGATCTTTTCGCATTCTTGCATGAGCTGTTCAGGATCAAAGCCATCCACTTCTATTAGCAAGTGGGCCTGATGTTCATCCGTAACTTGAAGCGTATGATCACCGGTGTAATCCTGTGTCCATAAAAGGGCGTCCCGTTCCATGAATTCAAGTCCGGAAGGTGTGATCCCTGCGCGAAAAATCGCAGCGACAGCCTCACAAGCCTGACCGGCATCATAAAATGGAACCAGCATCAGGAGGTCATGTGAGGGGTGGGGAATGAGTCGAAGAACGATCTTTGTGATGATGCCCAGTGTTCCTTCTGACCCTACCATCAGCTGAGTGAGGTTATACCCGGTAGCATTCTTGAGTACGTTGGCACCGGTCCAGATGATGTTTCCATCCGGTAAAACAACCTCCAGGTTCAATACATAATCTTTGGTGACACCGTATTTTACAGCTTTTGGTCCTCCGGAATTTTCGGAAACATTCCCGCCAATGAAACAACTCCCTTTACTTGCCGGATCGGGAGGGTAGAACAGGCCTTTTTCCTTGACTGCCTCCTGCAAAACCTGAGTGATCACTCCGGGTTCAGTGATCACCTGATGATTCTTTTCATCGATGTTCAGGATTTTGTCGAATTTTTCCATCGACAGCAGGACGCCACCATTTACAGCCAATGCTCCGCCACTCAATCCAGTTCGAGCACCTGCAGGAGTAACAGTGATCCCATGTTCAAAGCAATATTTCATGATGGCAGACACCTCTCCGGTGTTTTCCGGTTTCAATACAATGTGAGGAAGGTAAAGCAAGTCCTCTGTTTCATCATGTCCGTATCTCATCAAGCTTGACGTGTCGTGGAGACACCGGTCAGCCAGTTTACGCTTAAAGAATGAGATATGTGCTTCAATATGGTCCATCAATCCTCAATTATATAGGTTGAATTGATATGAGGGATCTCTACTTCCCAATCCAACTCCGTTTCGATATGAACACGCAGATTATCGCACTGATGCATTTCACCGTGATTGAGGAAGATCGTTTTTGGTTTACTGCTAAAATTCCTAAGCCATTCGATCAGCTCCTTTTGATCCGCATGCGCAGAAAGAGAGGGCAATTCCCTGATCTTACATTTTACCTCCCTGTATTCGCCAAAGAATTTGATCTCGGTAGCACCTTCCAAAATTGTTCTTCCCCGGGTTCCCTCGCCCTGGTATCCGACAAAAAGGAGGGTATTGTTCTTCTTGTCCATGTGATTGTTCAGATAATGCAGTACCCTTCCTCCTTCGATCATTCCGCTACCTGCCAATACGATCTTCGGGGTACTGTCCATAACAACGGATTTTGACTCTTCGTAGCTCATTACGTAACGCACGTGATCGTACATGTGTTCCAGGTCGTAACGGGATATATTTTGCCAATCATGGTAGTTTCCGTAAACATTTGTCGAATCAACGCCCATAGGAGAGTCGAGGTAAATAGGCATTGGAGGCATTTTTTCCTCTTCTATCAATTGGTACAGAAGATAGATTAGTTCTTGTGTTCGCTCAACGGCAAACGACGGTATCATCAAAATTCCCCTGTCTTCATAGGTTTCGTCAATCACCTTCAGTAACTCCTCTTTGACATCGATCTCAGGATGGGTTCGGTCACCATAGGTAGACTCAAGGACGATGTAGTCAGCTTCATTTACTTTGCTGGCAGGATACAGCAACATGGGTTTTGTTCGGCCGATATCACCGGAGAAAAAGAACTTTTTATCCCGGATCCGGACATCTGCAAAAGCCGAACCTAGAATATGTCCTGCATTGAGAAATTGGAAAGAAACATCCGGATCAAGAATGACCCACTCGTGAAGCTCATGTTCTTCAAAAAGACGAAGTGTTTTGTAGACGTCATCGGTTGTATACAATGGCTTTGCAACCGGATGTTTTGAGTAATTGTGTTTGTTTGCTCGCGCAGCATCTTCCTCCTGAATTTTAGCTGAATCCATGAGTATAATCGTGGTCAGATCCTTTGTTGGTTTTGTACAGTGTATTGTTCCTTTAAACCCGTTTTTAACCAGAACAGGCAGGTATCCGCAATGATCAAGATGTGCATGGGTCAGGATAACTGCATCAATCGATTCCGGATCAATTGGAAAAGGATCCCAGTTCATGTTGCGCAGTTCTTTTAGACCTTGGAAAAGTCCACAATCGACAAGGTAGCGCATTTGATTGAATTCGATTAGGATCTTGGATCCGGTTACTGTTCCGGCCCCGCCGAGAAATTTAAGTTTTACTGACTGTGAAGGTGAACTCATAAGTAGGTGTTATTCCAAAAATTAAATAGAAAAATAAAAAGCAATTGATTTCAGCATCCCCTCGAATCAATTTGATTTGATCTCGAACTCGGTCCTTCGATTCTGTTGTTTCCCTTCATCTGTTGTATTCGGTGCGATCGGGCGCGATGAACCGTAACCTTTTGCTGTCATTCTGGCTGCAGGTATTCCTTTCGATGTGAGGTAATTCACAACGGCTTCCGCTCTGGCTTGTGAAAGCGTTTCATTGAGTGTTGCAGAACCGGTGTTGTCTGTGTGGCCGGAGATTTCTATTTTAAGACTAGGTACATCCTTCAATAGCTTCAGAAGGCGATCGAGCTCTGCGTTTGATTCCGCACGCAAGGTTGACTTTCCGGTGTCAAAAAAGATATTGCGCAATGCGATCTTACTACCGACCGCGATATTCTTCAGTTCGATCACCTTGTTGACAAGATTGTCAGCAGCACCTGTAGGCAGGTCGAAATTCTCTGAATGGAATAGATAACCCTCCGCCTTAACGGCTATACCGTAATTTTTACCGGAAGCAAGTGTGATGATGAATTTACCCGTCGCATTGTTCGTGGTGAACGTTTCGATCACTTTACCCGTAATGTTGTCCGTAATCTCAATGGAGGCTTCAACCGGCTTTTTGGTCATTGCATCGATCGTAATTCCTTTGAATACTGTGAATGATTTCTTATTGACTTCAACGGTTCCCTCTACTTGTGTGTCCTTGATCGGGTAGGCCAGAGAGGCAAGCAGATAATCTTCAACACCAGTGATCGGTGCCTTTTCCGGTCCCCAGAAAGTGACTTTATAAATGTCATAGGCACCTTTTCCACCGGCTCTGTTCGATGATATGTACGCAAATTTCCCATTAGCAGTTGATGCAAAGAAGAAATCATCATAAGGAGTATTGATGGGATAGCCCATGTTGACCGGTTTTGTCCACTGCCCCTGAACTTTTTTCGAAACGAAAATATCATATCCCCCGATCGATTCATGTCCCTGTGAGGCGAGATACATTGTTTCGCCATCGATGTGACAATAGATCGGGCCATCATCGAACTTCGAATTACAGGCAGAGATCATTGTTGCAGCCATGTAATCTTTTTGAAGCTTGCTCTGCATTGCACTGTACATGATATCGAATCCATTTTCTCTGGAATCGTTGTCGCGAGCGAAATAGATACTCCATCCATCGTGGCTGTATGATGCATACCGTTCATTTGCTTTGGTGGATGAGATCTGAAAGTGTATAGCCGTAGGAGCCGACCACTCCATACCGCTCAATCGGCTTTCCAAAACATCCAGTTGCCCGTTCACTTCACGGTGCATGAGCATTTTTGTACCGTCATAACTCAGATTGTTGGATACGTCCTCAGCTTCAGTATTTACTGTCCCCTTCAGTGGTTTGGGTTTCGACCATTTTCCATCGTTCAGCGATGAGCCGTAAATATCTTTGTCATAACCACCCACGGCATTAGACGTGTGTCCATTCGGTCTGTTTGAAGACAAGATCATTTCGGCACCATCCGTAGAGATGGAAGGAGCGATCTCGTCAAACTCCGTGTTCACCTCTTCGACATTGTCTACCCACGCCCGAATAGGATTTGCTAAAGAGGTTTTGGCTAACTTGCATTCGTTCTTGTGTTGCACGACGAACTTAGCGAAGTTATCTGCTTTTCTGTATCCTGTCTCGAAATCTGTGAATGCCTTGATTGCTTCATCAAATTTTCCTTCCAGTTGAAGTGAATAACCCAAGTAATAATTTAAGAAGGGATCACACGCAGGATCAAGTGATTGCGCTTTTTTAATGAACTCGATCGACTTGAACGGATCAGTGGAGTTGGCGTGACAAACACCTATTTTGAAATTGAGTGCTGCATTGTTCGGATTGAATTTCTGCGCGACCAAATACGCTTTAAGGGCCAAGTGAAAATTCAGTCCCGGACTTTGCACCAGAAACAACGCATCATTGGCCAACTTTAGGTATTCGTCTCCTTTTTCTACAGCATCAGTTGCCTTTTTCAGGCCTTCCTTATCGTCCTTGAAGTTGGCAGCTTTAAATTCGACGTTTTGTGCACTTGCCAAAAATAAATTGGTCAGAAACAGTGCAATCAACAATAGTAACTTTTTCATAACCACTTCTTTTATTCGCTGCAATTCGATGAGTAATAGTTTTTTCCTAGCTCAATACCAAGCTCTTTGGCCTTCTGCCAGTCTTCGCAGGCTCCATTCATTTCTCGGAGCATTTCTCGGGCGTTTCCTCTGTTTAAGTAAGCGTTTCCGTAATTCGGATCACTCTTGATCGCCTTCTCTGCTAAATCCAGTGCTTTTTTGTAGTCTTTCTGCTTGAAATAGATCGCACTCAGGTTAGAGGCAGCCGGGGCATAATCGGGCTTGATCTCTAATGCTTTTTCAAAATCCTTGCGCGCATCATCAACGCGTTTCTGCTCCATTTGTGTAGCTCCACGGTTATTGTAAGCGAGGTAGAATTTAGGATCAACCGAGATCGCCCTGTTGAAAGC
This sequence comes from Bacteroidota bacterium, assembly GCA_046307935.1. Lineage (GTDB taxonomy): Bacteria > Bacteroidota > Bacteroidia > Flavobacteriales_D > Crocinitomicaceae > M0103. The sequence continues at coordinate 6,094 of JBKCAB010000256.1, forward strand.
TGCCATGGCTCCGGTGTAATCTTTCATTTTTTTCTTGGTAGTCCCGATGTTGTTCAACACGAAAGCAAGATTTGGGTTTTTCTTCACGGCTTCCTCATAATCAGCAATCGCTTTAGGATAATTGCCCAACATACGGTAGCATGATCCTCTGTCATTGTAGGCAAATGCAAAGGAGTTATCCAGCTCAATGGTCTTGGT
>JBKCAB010000257.1:0-4303 GCA_046307935.1 Bacteroidota bacterium
TCGGAATAGGCATAATTGTAGATCGACGCGGAGTTCCAGACGAGGGAGGCAACCAATTTATGGCCATTTTCAAGGCAATAGTCATTGAGCTGAAAACACAGACCACCGCATTCAGAATCGCCCATGATGAGTACACGGTGACTGATCGAATCGCTGTAAAGATTGCTATTTTGTAAACTGTCATAGATGGGGTATGCATCAGACATATTAAACTCCGGATATTTTTTATTCATCCATTGGGTGTCGATCCCGTTTGAGTTCTTGGATGAGTCGGCTTGCGAGATCTTCACCGGTTGTTCACTTTTTTTCGGGAGATCAGCCAAGATAGGTTTAATATCATCCATATTGATGGTCGCTTCCTGAGGCACCAGCTTTTTGAGTTCAAATCCGAAGATCGATAGCGGTTCCGACCAAAAGCTGTAGGCATACAACAGCGCCAGGGGCAAGAAAAATGATAAGCCAGCCCAAACAATATATCCTCTGGAATTTTTATCAGGACTTTCCTGCATCATACCAAATATGAACGAGAATTAGTGTGACGAAATAAATAATTGAGGGTGCAAAATTAATCAAATGATCGCATAGATGACAAACTGATGGCACATGTTCAGTTCATGTACAACGATTACACACCCGAACGTTTCAAGTTGAAATGATTTTTTATCGATCTACTCGAATTAGACAAAGCGTTCGTCAGCTTCCATGACGTGACCACAGCTCTTGCATGTGCGTAACTCAATTGACGTATAGAACTCACGGAAACGCGGAAGGAAATCTTTCTCTATATTTTCCAGTTTGAACCGGTATTCTTTCAACGGATGGTTGCATGCATCACAAAACCACATCAGTCCATCGATGAGGTCAGTTCCTTTTCTAACCTTTTCAATGACCAAGCCAACTGTATTCGGACCGCGCATTGGGGAGTGTGGTGTATTGCCCGGTAGCAGGAACATTTCTCCTTCTTTGATCAGGATGTCCTTTGCTTTTCCCTCGTGCTGTATCCTAACAGTAATGTCACCTTCCAGTTGGTAAAATAGTTCTTCGCTCTCATTGTAATGGAAATCTTTTCGAGCGTTTGGTCCACCAACGATCATTACGATGAAATCCCCGGCCTCTTTGTAGAGGTTAACATTACCAACAGGAGGCTTGAGTAGGTCCCTGTTCTCGTCGATCCATTGCTGAAGATTGAAAGGTGCTAACATGTTGAATTGTTTTTCTGCTAAAGTAGCAATGATTTAAGTTTCTTATAAGGGTTATTAAAAGATCTATAAACTAAAAAGGAGGACCGAATGGCCCTCCTCTTTATGTATACTTAAGTATTACTGTAGTACAACCCGGAATACCTTCTCCGCTGTGTCATTGAAGACTCGGATCATGTAAACTCCGGTGACTTTTCCTGTTAGATCGATCTCAGTAACAGTTGTTCCGTTGATCGCGGCTTCCTTCGCAAGGATCACGCGACCTTCGACGTCTGTTACTGCGAAGCTGAACACTTCAGTTCCTTCATTCGTGATGTTGAATACACCGTTCGAAGGGTTTGGATGAACAGTCATGTCTGCAAAAATCATTTCCTGCACATCAAGGTAGTTACAGCTGCTGCTCACATTCACAAGTACAAGTGCAGTATCGTCCGGACAAACACCGTTACCAACAACGTAGTCATAGTTGAACTGTCCAGGGATATTGCTTGCTGTGATCGCTGAGCTTGGAAGTGCAGTATTTCCTGGATCGTACCATGTACCACCGAGGTCAACTGTACCGTTCAATCCTGAAAGCAGATCAAATGGCTCATTGCGACAAACGTCTACAGTTCCGTCATCACCTGCAGAAGATGGTGGCCAGATTTCAACTTGTGACGTAATAGAATCATAAGCACACCCGTCCGTCACGCGGTACTCGAAGTTGAACACCTGGTAGGCAAGACCGGATGAGTTGAATGTGCTGTCGGTAATGCCGGTTCCAGCTGCTGCAATCTCTGCAGTCCAGATACCACCATTGTCGTATGCTGTGATACCGTCGAATAGGTTGACTTCTGATCCTGAACACACATCGAGCAATTCAACAAACGAACCTGCTTCGAGATTGATTGGCGTTAACTTAATGGAGTACTGATCGAATAAACCGTTCCAAGATTCATGCATCACATAGTACACATTTCCTGGTGTAAGTCCACAGATCGTGAAGTTTGGTGCAATTTTAAATTCGAGTGCTTCGTCTGTTTGATCGGAAGCTGCCACAAGTTCAAATGTTGCATAGTCACCACAGTCAGCTGCTTCATAGATTGCGATCTGGCTAGCAAAGTAGTTCTGATCTTGTCCACTGAAACGGATAGATCCGGATGCAGGGGCGATAAAGGAGTACCAAGTGGTTCCGTCAGGGAAACCTTCACCCCATGTCATCATAGGTAGATCAGTACCGTTGTAACCTTCAAGTCCAGGAGGCACAGCCGGCATGATCGATGGCTCAGTTCCGTCAACGGTAGCACCGACATTGTTGAAGTAGTACACTGTACCGTCAACATTCAACATTTCAGCACCACAAACCGTATCGTTTGAAAGCGGCATCACGAATGTGAAAGGTCCAACATAGTTAGATGTATCCACGCCACAAACTGCCTGAACCCAAACCTGGTACACACCGCTTCCAAGGAAATCCGGATCAGCGATCGTGTCATTGTTGTTAAGTCCGTTTGCTACCAGTTCTGTCGCGGAGTAAACATCCGTTCCAAATGGAGCATAAGACAAGTTGAATGAGCTCAACACACTTGGAGAACCAACTGCTGCCGTCCAGTTCCACGATGCGAAAAGTGAATCAACTTCCGCTATTCCATTGAGCGCTGTCGGGTCAGCACACCAAGGTAATGTCGTAGCTTCAACAAGCAATCCACCTGAAGTCAGGTTGTCAGCTGCACATTCTGAATAGATGTAGATATCGTAGTCTGTAAGCTGTGTTAAGCCGGAAATGGTTGCATCCGAAGAGAGCAGACCTGTAAGAGTAGTTCCCTCAGTAGCAGGGTCGAAACCAGCTGGTCCGTAGATGATCGTCCACTCAGTCTCTCCGTATGCTCCTGCCTCCCAATCAAGTAGGATATCTTCTTGGAAAGGAGTAACCACTACGTTTGTAGCATTCGGACAAAGCGCGTTGTAGAAGTGAACACATGAATTGTTCTGGAGGAAAGTAGGACTATTGAAAGATAATTGGATATCTGTCTGAGGACCTGCAGCACCGATAGTTGCATTAGCACCGAAATCATAGGTCGCACTGCCGAGAACAACATTATCATATAAATAATACACTTCATTCGTTGCCTCATCGATCACAACCTGGAAGACGAAATCATCTCCGTCAAATCCGATATGGTCAACATTCCACTGAATGATAGCTTGTCTGTTAGGCGCTGTACCTACAACTTCTGTATAGACCGCACCACCGTTGGAGAATAAGTCATCCCACATTGGGTACAATCCATTTGCTGCTGTTGCGATCTGTCCGTTTCCGAAAGGAACGCCTATACCACCGAGCGAGATACCTCCGTTATTGTCAACCGAAAGGTTGGTCACGGAAAGACCCTGATATGTCCATGTCCATGGCAATGTGAAAGTAAATTCATTATCATCACCCAGATCCTGACCGGCACCTGTTCCGGAAATATCATTGAAACCAGGTCCGCAGTTCGTATCCCATGTAAAGAATCCTGCATTTGTATTGAAGGATGACGGGCCTGCCGTTTCAGGGTTCGGTGCACAATCTGCAGTAATATATACGTCATACTGTGTGTCTTCAGTCAGATCAGTTAATGTTACCGTCGTAGAGGTTGTATTAACTGATGTTCCCGAACCAGGCGTGAATCCTGCAGGACCGTATTCAACCGTCCAAGAAGTTTCGTTACCCGTTGTTGTCCACGATACATCAGCTGTAAAGTAGTTAATGTTGGTAAACGTAATGTTGGAAGGCGCTGCAGGTTGCGTTACGACAACAGAGATAGGAGCACTCTGTAAACCTACAGCATCCTCGATAAGTACCGAATACGTTCCCGCTGTCAGATCAGTTGGGATAGCTCCAAAGGCACCACCGTTCACAGAATAAGTGAAAGGTTCTGTACCGCATTCAATGGTACCCAAGGTAAAGGAACCGTTGTTTCCTCCGTTACATGTTACATTTGCCGGAGTGAGTATCGCATTTACATCAGTAGCATTAACAGTTACCAACTCACGAGCTGCACTTGAACATCCTCCGAGAACTGTCTCAACATAGAAGTCATAAGAACCCCCCACAGAAGCAGGCATAACTGTAGTTCCAATTG
>JBKCAB010000258.1:0-7090 GCA_046307935.1 Bacteroidota bacterium
GAATCCGCTCTGCGCGTCGTATCTCAGATCGCTGAAGGGATCAATAAGTTCCGCCCGGATGACCGTATTTCACACCTGGAAAATGCCAAGGGGGCTTCGGCCAGATTATCCACGCAGATCATCCTGTCCGGAGAGCTCAACTACATCAGCAAGGACCGCTCAGACATGCTGTATGCTCAGGCAATGGAAGTTTACAAGATCATCTCCGGACTCATTCGTTATATCCGCAAGAACGGAGAACAAAAACAATTACAGTAACAACCCCAATAAATTCAAAAGACATGAACATGATCCGAAATCACATCACACTCATTGGCAATATCGGTAACAATACAGAGATCACCACTTTTGATAATGGCGGAAAAGTAGCCCGCTTTAATTTGGCAACAGACAAGGTTTACCGCGCCAACAACGGAAAGATCAGAACATCAACAGAATGGCACCGCGTTTTTGCGTGGGGCAACATGGCTCAATTCATCGAAAGCTATGGCGAGAAAGGGAAAAAAGTGGCCATCCACGGACGAGTTGTCAATCGCACCTACCTCAGCAAAGAAGGAAAAAAGCGCAACGTCACCGAGGTGGAAGTGCGTCACATCATTGGTTTGTAACCTGCCCCAACTAAACCAAATGCGATATGCAGCATGAAAAAGCCGCGGTCCCCGAGCTTGTCGACGGGCGGCGGCTTTTTTATTTAATAAATGCGGGAGTCGTTCCAAAGCTCACTGCGGATCCCAACCATCGGCAGGTATGAAGATGTCCTGAAAGCACTGTCGTAACGAAATTGCTGTTCTATGAATGCAGTTAGATTCCCCTGCTTCAGGATCTTATATGCAACTGTCAGAATCGTACGGAAACCATTGTTTCCTTTGCCCTGCCCAGTGAAATGCGCATAATCAAAGGGTCTTTGCGTGTAAGGTCTGTAAAGATCTGTTCCATAGCTAAAGCCATCCTTGTCATACCCCCGCAGAAAATAGCTGACAAACAAGCGCGCGTTCCAGCTTTTGTGATTCCATTTGAATTCTCCCAGCAACTCCATGAAATTAGCGCCATACGGATGCGCCAGTGTCATCCCCATATTCCCGTAGTTCTGTCCTGAACTCAGGTGTGCGTATGTATATGGCCGAACTGTATTGTATTCTAATCGGTAAAAGACTTTATCCCTTCTTAGCCTTGTGAAACCTTTCAATCCAAGCTGCACGCCGTACTTATTTGCCCACCAGCCACTTTTGGCTTTGATCTCCGTCAGACTGAACTCGTCGAGAATGAGCTGACCGTATAAGGTGTGCTCCTTGTAATGTGCACTAAAACTCGCGCCAAGGAGTACATTGTCAGCTGAACCAAGCGCATATTCCTGCGGGCGGTAGAAGATGACCGGGTTCAGGTATTCAGGTTCAAACCCACGATTGAGTAGCGTGTCTTTCGGTTGAAAAACCACTGTTTCAAAGATCCCGATATTCAGCCATGGTGCTGCGTTGAAACTGATGTGATGGGTAGCTCCGTTCTTAAGGAACCAATTGTCGTTGCGCTGCTCACGTAAAAACTGATACAGCACAGTATACTCCACTCTCCAGAACCTTGCCCTGATCTGACCAAAAGGATACGGCTTTCCATAGTCGCTCAGAAAAAGAGAACGGCAGCCCTCACCGATGAAATTATGGTCGAGCCCTAACTGGAAATTGAAAATGTCATTTGGCGTGTACGAAGCTCTCGCCCTGACATCGGCATACAAATGCCCCTCACCTGAGTTTTTCGTGAAATACGCCCGTGGAAACCAAATTGAATCAGAGAAGGAAAACCCGGAAAGCACACCTGCACGAAAGGCCCATTTGTTCTTGATCGCACTCTCCACCATGAAACCGCCTCCCAGTCTATAGTTCGACGTATTGGTGTACCTGAAGCCTGCATCACCCAAACCGGTAACCGACAGATGAACGGAATCATCGGATAACACCGTTTCTCCCATACGTGTCTGTCTGATGAGCGGCAATACTCCGGTGTGCGTTTTCACTGTGCGCTGCATTCCCGTTCCACAGTCAAAGATTTCATCCGGAGTGGTTTCGTATAAATAACCGACTCCTCCCTGCCCGAAGGAGACTGTTGAAATCAAAATCGCTATGAAGATTACGTACCTCATCAGAAATCCGTATACCGATTATAGATCCCTGTTCTCAATCCAAGCTGCACCAGGTTGGTCGATCTTTCAACCAGCGATGATGCAGTACGGTAAACATAGCCGGCGAAAATACTCAGATTCATCTTTCGGTTGAACCGGTAACCCAGCTCGATACTCTGATGAAGGATCTTCCCATTTTGAAAAGCGCCCGTTTTACTTACAGGAAGTAAACTCAACGGCGAATGTTCATCCAGCAGATAGAGCACTGATTTCAGATCCGCATAAATGCGTTTGAACTCGTAATTGAATCGCAGCACGAACTCCCGAAAATCATTGCCCTTCACATGGGCCATCGGAAGATTCGAATTTACCTGATTGAGCCGCCGGAAATCGGAACTGTACATTCCCTCGGAAACATTATTGTACTCCACCTGGAGCAGGAAATCTTTCAGACCAAAAAGGTTCATGGCCCTGTAGCCAAGCTGATATGCCGTCTTCTTGCCCTCAAGATCAGTGACGGCAAATTGTCCGTAAAGTCTGTGCTGAGCTGATAGCATCCACGACAAGTTCAATCCCGTCACCTGATTTTGAACCGAGTCATGGAGTATCAATGCATTGATGACCGGAATCGGGCTGTAGAAAAGGGGGTGCGCCCGATACGTCTGAATGGAATCTCCCCGCGACCATACAGTACCTTCAAACAGGCTGACCGCAATTTTTTTCGATGGTTTCCAGGTCAGGTAATTTACCGAATAGACTTTTGGTTCGTAATAAGCCTCCGCTGAGGAGCTCGCCGGCTTCCGCATCAGATTTTGCAATTTTTCACGGATGTATACGAATTCAAATTGGGTGTTGACCTTGTAATCCAAACGAATGAAAGGGGCCGGTACACCATTATCGGATAAAAGCAATGATCGGTATCCGTCACCCACGAAGTGCGGAGTATTTCCAGCCATAAGCACTAGCTTTGGCGTCACCCGGTAAACAATGTTTCCTGTGGCGAAGGCGTAGTCGAAACCATCCACGTTGAACGGTTTGGTGCGTGAGGAACCGGGAATAACTGCGTTCTGGGTATTGTATCCAATTGAAGCGTTCGGATACAGTTCGCCTATCGAGCGGTAGTGATCCGTTTCGTAAATCGTGTAGCGCCCCTGGTTCTCAAAAAAAGCGGTGGAAAAAGAAAAATTCTTTAACAAATCACCTTCTATCAGGAAGCCCCTGGTATTTTGGAAGATCCTACGGTCATTCGTATCACTGAGGTCGCGACCCAAACTGAGATCAGCAACCGGTGAGATCGTCAAAAAGTAATTCTCACCCTTTATTTCGAAAAGGTGCTTCTTGAACAGCGTCTCTGTTAGATCATAGTACTGGCGAGACGAATCGGCCATTGCCCCGTTCAGATCGAATTCAGCTTCCGTGTAAGGAAACATGGCATTCCCAACTTCGGGCGCATGCATGTAATACCTGTCGCGATAGAATTGATGAAGCAGGGACAGATTTTGCTGTGCACTGACTTCGGTTGTCAGTAATCCGGTAAAGAATAGTGTCCAGATCAGCCGGCGATCCATTCAGTAAATGCTTTTGTGGATGCGATAAAATAAGGATTATTCAGGTTTTCCTTGTTGTATGTCAGTGGTTCACCTGATACGGCATGTACAACTCGTCCGCCCAACGCTTCGAGAATTGCCTGACCAGCCGCGATATCCCATTCCATTGTCGGAGCGTAGCGCGGATACGTATCGGCTTCACCAGAGGCGAGCGCAAAGAACTTGAGTGCTGAACCCATTTTATGGTATTTGATCTCGCCGCTTTTCCTCTTGAGCTCATTGATGTAGTTCAGAACGGGGCCTGAATGATGACTCCGAGACGATGCCACGATAAGGGGATCGTTTATCTTTAAAGGCTCCGATAATGGGATCCAGGATGCTTGATCATTCCAGGTCGATAAATTGGCTACATAAACCCCTGTTTCTTTTCCTCCGAACAAGACCTCGTCATTTACGGGCGAGGCGATCAGTCCAAAAACCGGTTCTTTTCCAATGATATGGGCGATGTTAATGGTGAACTCCCCGTTGCGCTTGACAAACTCCTTTGTACCATCGAGGGGATCCACGCACCAAGATTCCGACCAGTTTTTGCGAACGGTGTAGTCTGCATGATCCGTTTCTTCGCTGGTTATCGGAATGCCTGTTTCCTCAAGGAATGTATTGATGATCTCTGAAGACATCATGTCCGCAGCCGTGACCGGTGAACCATCATTCTTGAAATAGGGATCGAATTCTCCTGAATAAACCTGCATGATAGCTTCGGCTGCTTCTTTTGCAGCATTCAGGGCAGCCATATATTTTGCAGGCAACTCGATCATCCATCGATTTTGTTCAAATATACAAAGCCCAACCATTGGAAACAAAAAAGGGCCGCTTGCGCGACCCTTGACCAATATCTCGATTCTCTAATGACGGACGATAAGCTTACGGTTCAATGATCTTCCCGTGCTGGTTTCGATCATTATGAAATAAGCTCCGCTCCTGAAATTGGAAACGTCAATTTTCTTAGTTCCCGTGATCGTTTCTTTTAACACCACATTTCCGAGTACATCAACAATCTTCATTGTTGCCTGTTCTGCATTGTTCAACGTCACAAAAACATGCTCGGATGCCGGATTCGGCTGAACGTTGATCGTTGGTTCTTCCTTCACCTGTTTGATTGCGGCTGTCCAGTCGACAATGACGTCTACAGAATCTACATATCCTGTACCTTGCCCCACTTTAGGAAGCAGGTAATATCGGTAATGGGCGACGCCGCTTACGAAATCATCCGGATCGATCTGAGGCTTCAGTTTTCCGCATTCTGTATCCAACAGTTCGAATGCCGCAGCATCTGTTGAAACCCAGCTTGAATTCGCCATTTGTGAAGATGAGTAACACGTACCGCCGATAGGATCAGTACAATGGCCCCAACACAATCCATCAGACCAACCAATAGGTGTGTCTATCCGCTTTCTGGCAACGCGCCAGAACTGCGTGGAACCTGTATTGTTCTCAACTACCAGATTCACATCAAAGACCTCCAAAGATGGCGGCACGACATTCACCACGCCCTGGCCTGATGAAACATCAGTGGTTGTGCCATAATTGTAGATCACAACATCGTCTTGAGCTGTTGCTACCGTCAACAAAAACGTTGCAGCAATTGAGAGTATGGATCTTTTCATGTCTTCGCTTTAAAGTGAGTAAAACAAATATAAGCTAATATTTCATGAAATATGCAAAATTTTAAGCGGGTTTCTTGGAATGCCAATCTTTCACATCAACACAAAACAAGACACAAGTGACACAAATCATACCACAATGAAACGACATAGGGATCACTGATTCCAAATAGAAAGTAATTTTAGGAATTCAAGAATAAATCGTATTCTCTGAATCCTGTGTGTCACTAAATCATCTACATTTGAATTCGGCAAGGTTTTTGGAAATCTCTGTCGTTCTAAATTTTGACTCAGATGAGAAAGCTTCTACTTTTATTTATTGTCTTCGTTTCTGCTTGTACCTTGAATGCACAGGATGAACACGCTCTGGATGTTAAAACCGTCCCATCCGTTAACTTAAAGGATCTGGATGGCAAAGTGTACAATACCGCTTCACTCGGGTTTGATGGCCCGGTTGTAATCAGCTTTTGGGCAACATGGTGCGCACCGTGTAAGAAAGAGTTGAACGCTATTCATGACATCTACACTGACTGGCAAGAAGAGACCGGAGTTAATCTCGTGGCCGTATCCATTGATGACGAAAAAACCAAAAACAGTGTTCCTGTTTATGTTAACGGACGTGCGTGGGAGTATCTGGTGCTGCTTGACCCGAACGGAGACTTCAAAAGAGCAATGGGGGTGAACAATGTCCCTCATACTTTTCTGATCGACAAAGATGGGAACATCGTTTATACACACAACAATTACGCTCCCGGCGACGAGGAAAAGCTTTACAAGGAAATCCTGAAGCTGGCTGGCAAAGAGTAAAACCTGAACTAAATGCGGAAACTGACTTTAGTTTCCCTTTTTGCGTCCTTCTCCCTGGCAGGAATCGGGCAAAGCAATACGGGAAACCTCACCGGAAATGTGGAAAGCATATTCCAGTACCTGAGACAAGACAGCCTCATAGGTGCAAATCAACCCCCTTCAAAAGGACTGCTGAACACGTACATGAATGTGTTCTACACCTACGGAAATTTCAAGGCTGGACTACGGGTTGAATCCTACCTTCCACGTATTCAGGGCTATCCCAATCGTTTCGATGGAACAGGTATTGGGATGCGGTATGTGGGGTATGCCAATGACTTTATCGACATTACACTCGGTTCTTTCTATGAGCAGTTCGGCAGTGGTCTGGCACTTCGGGCGTACGAAGACCGTGCCTTAGGATACGATAACCTATTGGATGGTGTGCGGCTTGTTGTCCGGCCATACAAAGGAGTTACATTAAAGGGCGTTTACGGTTATCAGCGGCTTTCTTTCCAACAAGGAGAGATCGTTCATGGTGCAGGAATCGTTCGTGGTTTCGACGGTGAACTTCACCTGAATGAAGTAATACCGGGAATGGCGGAGAGCAAATTGAATGCAACGATCGGTGGGTCCCTTGTGAGTAAATACCAGGTGGACGACAATGATGACCTGATCCTGCCAGAAAATGTAGGTTCATACGGGGGGCGTTTCAAATTGCGGTACGGTAAATTCTCATTGGACTGAGAGTATATCATTAAAGAGCAAGACCCTTCGAACGACAACAATTACATCTACAATTACGGACATGCAGCCGTTTTCAATTTAGCATACTCACAAAAAGGCCTCGGAATACTCTTCTCAGGTAAATCCGCCGATAATATGAGCTTCCGCTCAGACCGAACAAAAGACCTTCAGGATGTATTCATCAATTACCTCCCTGCCCTGAACAAGACACACACCTACAACCTCGTAGCCAC
>JBKCAB010000259.1:0-3964 GCA_046307935.1 Bacteroidota bacterium
GCTGAGCCACACTTGAGGAATTCGGATATTCTGAGTGTCGATTTTCGCAGTATCCGGGCATCGGAAGTTTCCTCAGAGAACTTTTTTTACCCCAATGGATTTTACGCTGACCAGGTCTGTCAGATCACTAAATACGCCGGAATTTCAGATAAACTGACCTCGATGGGTATTTTTAATTACTATCCCGAAAAAAATCCGGGCACAACATCGGCACTATTGGCCCAAATGATTTGGTATTTACTCGATGGTATCGCTCAAAGGAAGGGCGACTTTCCGATTGGCAGTAAAAAGAATTATTTCAAATTTACAGTGCACGTAGAAAGCGTGAAGGAAGATCTGGTTTTTTACCGAAGTAATAAGTCGGACCGATGGTGGCTGGAGGTGAGTTACCCCGGACAGAAAGGAGCTGCCTTTGACCGTCACCACCTCGTTCCCTGTGATAAGGAAGACTACGACCGAGCAATGAAGAATGAGATACCGGATCTGTGGTGGAAGACCTATCAAAAACTCATTTGATGTTAGACCGAACTTATTTTTTAGGCGTGTTGAAAACCTCTCGGATATTAACATTACGCTAAATCAAGTTTAAAAAAAGTTTCTGTTCTTCAGAAAAATATTTATTTTAGTCGCCGATTGGGTGAGGTACATTTCTTCCTGACCGACTATTTTACTTGTGGAAATTAAGCATTTATGAGAAAAAAGCTTTTAGTGCTATCATCTTTCTCCGTGCTCCTTTGCTCGGGCTTGTGGGCGCAGCAGGATAAGCTGATCACCCATTGGATGTATGACAAAATGAGCCTGAATCCCGGTGAGACGGGTCTTGACGATGGTATTTGTGGCACTACCATGTACCGAAATCAATGGGACAAGGTGAACGGTGCGCCGAACTCTGCTATCTTGAACGTCGAGGCGAATATGAATCGTTTCTTTACAGGCGGTCTCGGAATGTCTTTCTACCACGATGCGATAGGATTCTCACGCCAGAATAATCTGTTGCTCAACTACTCGTATCCACTCCAGCTCGGATCCGCGGGAACATTGGGCGTTGGTATTGGTGTGGGAATTGTAAATTTCGGAATGAATCCTGAATGGGTACCGCCGGTTACGTCTACAGACCCTTCACTGCCTACCGGTTTTGCAGGAACAAATCTTGATCTCAATTTTGGGTTGTATTTTAAGGGTGCCCAAGACTATTACGCAGGAATATCCTCAACGCACGTTACTGAATCACTCGTTTCTGATGGCACTGAGGCGAATGGATTCCAGACAGCCAGGCACTACTATGTGATGGGAGGTAAGCGTTTTCGCAACCTACTCGGAGGTGACATTGACGCGAATGTGTTGATGCGTACGGACATGATTAAGTTCTCAGCTGATATTAATGCGCGCTACATCTGGAGGGATATTGCCTATGGAGGTCTGACGTTCAGAACGTCCGATGCAATTGCCGTGATGTTGGGATGGGTACCTTTGCGAAACATGACGGTTGGATATTCGTATGATATTACAATCAATCAGCTATCCAGCATTTCAAGAGGGTCGCATGAGCTGTTAGTGAAGTATTGTTACTTCCTACCACCTCCTCCGATCCAAAAATCAAAGCACCCAAGGTGGTTGTAACAAAAAAATTGTAATCTTTGTAACCATTTTCTTGCAAGTTCCGTTATATCGACAACGTAGATCCTGTAGAATGTTAGGTTGATTCCGGAAGTTGATAAAAAGAGGTAGAATGAAAAAATTGTTGTTTGTAGGATTTTTAGGTGTTATCCTAGCTTCTTGTAGTTCAAGAACAGGGCACCTTACTGGCGCTTTAGGCAGACCGGTCTACTATCCGGAGGTTCCTCTCGGTATGGTATATGTTCCATCTGGTTCGTATAACATGGGAGAGAATGATCTCGATGTTCCGTTCCTCCATCAAACGAAGTCGAAAACCGTTTCGGTTCAGGCTTTCTATATGGATCAAACGGAGATCTCTAATAATGAGTACCGTCAGTTCGTTGAATGGGTAAGGGACTCTATTGCTCGGGAAAAGATCTACCTTGGACTAGAGGATGAGGAAGAGGCCAGTCGATACATCAATTACACGGAGCGTTATTTCGACGAAGGTGGATTGGAGTGGGTGGATTATGAACCTTCTGACCGAGAGTTGAACCGTTCTATGTTCTCTCTTAACTGGGATCGCAGATTCGATTACTACGACGAGGAACTTGTTCCTATCTTGGCCGACATGTATTATCCGCAGCCTGAACGCTTCTACAAAAGAAGGGAGATCGACGTGCGTAAGCTAATGTTCCGCTATTTCTGGATCGACTATAGAGAAGCTGCGAGAAGAGGGCGTATAAACGTAATTCCAAACGGTTATGACAACGAAGGCAATAAAGTTGTTGAAGATCACCGTGAATTGAATACGCCACCGCATCCATTTACGAACGAGCCGCAGGGTCAAGATCTTGACATGGGTTATTTCAATAAGAAAGGACAAAACAATGCGATCCGTGGTCATGAGAATCGTCAGCGTTTCATCATCGACGAAGTGATCAATGTGTATCCTGATACCCTCTGTTGGGTGCGTGACTTTACGTATTCGTTCCATGATCCGATGACCAATATGTATTTCTGGCATCCGGCATACGATAATTACCCGGTTGTAGGTGTAACCTGGGTGCAGGCTAAAGCTTTCTCTGTGTGGAGAACACAACTATTGAACAATTGGTTGACTGCCATGGGGGATCTTTTTGTGAACGACTTCCGTTTGCCAACTGAAGCAGAATGGGAAAGAGCATCAAGAGGTGACTTGGATCTATCTCAGTATCCATGGGGTGGTCCTTATGTACGTAACGAAGCAGGGTGTTTCCTTGCGAACTTCAAGCCAATGCGTGGCAGATATTTTGAAGACGGAGGTTTCCATACTGTGAAAGTCTTTTCGTACAATCCAAACGGATGGGGACTTTATTGTATGGCTGGAAACGTGGCTGAGTGGACAGAATCAGCGTTCGATGAGTCAATGTATGAGTTTTCACACGATCTGAACACAGACTACAGATACGACGCAATGGACTGGGATCCACCATCAATGAAGCGTAAAGTACTTCGTGGTGGTTCATGGAAAGATATTGCATACTATTTGAACAACGCTACAAGAAATTACGAATATCAGGATACTGCCAAGTCATACATCGGATACCGAAATGTAATGACACATCTTGGACGGGGAGGTCGTGACTTCTCCAGAGAAGGTGGCGAAGAAATTCGAAGCGATATTCAATTGAAGTGATCGCCGAGAATACAACAAACAATCAAAGTAGTTATTTTATTAAAAACCTAAAAAAACAAGGAAAACTATGAAACCAGGAAGTAAAGGATGGAAAAAGTTTATGGCCAAGTTGTACGGATTTGGTGCGGCTGTCGTAATCGTCGGAGCCCTATTCAAAATTCAGCACTGGCCGGGTGCATCATTGATGCTTATCATTGGTCTCGGAACAGAGGCTATCATCTTCATGTTCTCGGCATTTGAGCCGATCCATGAGGACCCAAATTGGGAGCTTGTTTATCCTGAGCTGGCACTTGGGCATTCAGACGAGCTTGACCATGCAGCTGTTCAAAAATCTTCAAAAGGTAAGGGAGGTATTACCGGAGAATTGGACAAGATGCTGGAAGAAGCGAAGATCGATTCACAATTGCTTGACAGACTCGGACAGGGAATGTCTGCACTTGCTGACAATGCTTCTCAATTGAAAGGTGTTTCATCAGCAGCGGCAGCAACTGATTCTTATGTATCTAGCTTGCAAGCGGCTTCAGATAAAGTATCAGCGCTGTCTGATGCGTACGAAAGAGCTTCTGTTTCGATCAGTGGAATGACTGCGGATGCGAAAGAAGGAGAGTCTTTCGGTGAGCAGATGCAAAAGGTCGCTAAGAACTTGTCTGCACTCAATAATGTATACGAACTTCAGTTGAAAGGTTCTTC
>JBKCAB010000260.1:0-3494 GCA_046307935.1 Bacteroidota bacterium
TATTGGCCAACTGTCCGCATGCTGCATCGATATCTTTACCTCGGCTTCTTCGCACATTGACAACCAGATTCTTGGATTCGAGAAAATCTGCGAAAGCATCCACTCGGTATTTTTCTGCCTGTTCGAATTCACCCTGATCGATCGGATTGTATTCGATAATGTTGATCTTACAAGGCACACATTTCGCAAACTCGGCAAGTTCTCTGGCATCCTCCAACCGGTCGTTGAAGTCCTTGAAAATGATGTATTCGAAGGTAACACGTGTTCCCGTTTGCTCATGAAAATACCGGAGGGCGTCCGACAGTTCCGATAGATTATTCGTCTCGTTGATCTCCATTATGCGATCGCGCTTAACGTCGTTCGCTGCATGGAGCGAAAGAGCAAGATTGAACTTCACTTTATCGTCTCCCAGCTTTCGAATCATCTTAGCTATCCCAGCAGTTGAAACAGTGATCCTTTTGGGTGACATGCCAAGCCCTTGCTCAGACGTGATGAGTTCAATGGATCGCATTACGTTGCG
Source organism: Bacteroidota bacterium (assembly GCA_046307935.1). Classification (GTDB taxonomy): domain Bacteria; phylum Bacteroidota; class Bacteroidia; order Flavobacteriales_D; family Crocinitomicaceae; genus M0103. The sequence goes on from JBKCAB010000260.1 coordinate 521, forward strand.
GTAATTGAGGAGGGGCTCTCCCATTCCCATGTACACGATATTGGTCAGCGGGGTACAGTATCGATTCTCTGCCTGATCACGCAGGTAAACAACTTGATCAACGATCTCGCCCGCCGTGAGATTGCGCATGAGCTTTAGTCGACCCGTTGCACAGAAGGTACAAGCAAGACTGCATCCCACCTGTGATGAGATACAAGCCGTCATGCGTGATGTGGTAGGGATCAATACGCCTTCAACCACTTTGCCTTCTCCAACCGAAAATGCGCATTTAATGGTTTTGTCAGAAGAGATCTGTTGATCACTCAAGACGATGTGATCGATGAAAAAATGAGCTTCCAGTTTTTGTCTGAGATCCTTGCTCAGGTTGGACATTTCACTGAAAGCGGAGGTATTCTTCATCCACAACCATTCGTACACCTGTTTGGCGCGAAAAGGCTTTTCTCCGATTTCCTCCAAATGACCTTTCAGTTGATCAAGTGACAGTTCACGAATGCTGATCCGGCTCTCTGACATGAAACAAAATTAAGCAATTCGGGCGGAGTTTCCTTTTTGTTTCCTCAGAAGAGCAGGATATCGGACTTCCGAATCAGGTAACGCTGACCACTTTGATCGATGATCTCAAGGAAGCTGTTTTTTGAATCGACAACCGAAACCCGCGTACCTTCTGTTAACTGAAGACCGGAGAGTTCTCCCTGTTCATTCAGTAGCAGGGGTGTTGTGGATTTGGAAACGATCGCGAAATGATCACCTTGGGTGTATTTATGAACCTGTACTCCTGCGACGGCACTACCGATGAGCAGTACAGCGCAAATGGCGATAAACGCGAAACTGCTAAAGATCCCATCACTGTTGTGGCTTAATCTGCGGAAAACTGCCCAAGCGAGAAGTAGTGCAAAAGCTATGGAAAGAGTGGCCCAGGTCACGCTACCGATTCTGTAGAGTAATATGTCAAGAGCATTGAATGGCGGAATATATGAGTCCGTTTTTCCCAGTGCCAGGTAACATGCTTCTATACTTTGGACGAGCTCCATTTCACCTGGGGATAATTTAAGTGCCGTTTCATACCGGTGTACAGCCTTGCCGTACTGCTTGGTGTAGAAATAACAATTGCCGGAATTAATGATCGCAGAAAGATTGGTTGGCTCCTTTTGAATGATCGAATCAAAGATCTTTAGCGCAATGGCATATTCCTGTTTAACTGTCGCTTTCAACGCATTTTCGAAAGCTTCATTCGCCTTGGTTTGGAAGGACAGAAAGCAACACAATGCGAAAAATGAGAAGAACCGATTCATTATCTCTCCGAATTGAGTAGCTTTCGCGCTTTTTCGAGCAGGTCACTGCTAATGTCAGCCTGTCCCATACTGTATCGTGCGAGCTGACAGCTATCGATAATATTCTCCGCTTGTTCTGCTGTTGAAGGATCGATCTCCTTGCAAGCATTTAGCAGGGCTGAACCACTCAGCGGATGTTCAATGGTGCCTAGAATGGAATTTAGGTACAACGTTACACAGCGTTCCAGCAGGAGACTGGCATTCTCATTTTGATCTTGCTTGTATGCATGGAGTGCCTCATCGAACAAGTCATGCGCTTTTTTTCTGCTTGTTTCCATGGAAGCTTTTGTGCGGTAAGCATCGGTGCGATTTTTCCTTCTTCGAAAATAGAGTCCAAAAACAAAAGCTAGTGCAACAGGAGTACCTAAGCCAATAAAGAATTCAGTTTTTCCAAAAGGGTCAGAAAGGATGCTAGTACTACTTGTAGAGCGCATAGGCCCTACTTTAGGTGGATCTACCATCACAGTTTGTCCCGCATCGGTATCCATATCCGGTTTGAAGTTGAGGTCCTTTTCAACCTTGATCTCATCTCCATTTGTCTGAATGTAAATGTATTTCTCTTTCTGGGGATCGAAATAGGCGAGTCGTGTAGCTGGAAGGGTAAGGTCTCCGTATCTGGTGATCTGTATGTTATATTCATAACTCACAGAACCTTCTGCGCCCCGTGATGTGAATTGAAAATTCTCTTTAACAATGGGGTCACCGTAAACGATGAAGCCCTTTGGCAATTGAAGGTTCGGTTCGGTCAAATTATGCAGGTTCCCCTTACCATTGATAACTAGCGTCATTTTGAGCACCTCTCCTTGCTTGAAAGTGCTTCCGCTCAAACTTCGCGTAATGGTAAATTCACCTACACCACCGGAAAATTCTGCGGGTGCTTTGGGAAGTGGTTTCACCTCGATCGTCGCTCCAGACGACGTTATCGGTATCCCTTCGAATCCTCTGCGCAAGATCATTTTGAACGGTTCTACGTTCAACTTTCCATTGGAGGTTGGAAATAGTATGTTCTTGTCGTGTGTGAAGCTGTAAAGGCGCATTCCTTTGATTTTTGTCTCTTCAACTAAGATCCGCTGGTTATTTCCGAGTGCATGCTTCTCGATCACACCATCCATTGAATACGATTGGTAATTCTCCAGGTGTGTGGGATTGAAATGTGAATAGATCTTTGCTGAAATCAGAACTGGCTCTCCTTCATAGATTGAATTTCGGGAACATTCGACCACACCAAATGCCGGATCGCGCAATTGCTTTGAAGTGATCTCACCTGTGTTTGTATTTTGCTGTACATCTTTTTTCACGGTGACACTTACCGTATTTGACTTGTAAATTTTCCCTCCTTTTTTAATCAAAGCTGGGCCAAAAGTATAGGTTCCCTCTTTGCTCATGGCTCCGGTTTGAGACATGTAGTATATGGTTTCAATCTTGCCTGTGGAATAATCCATTTCCTGCTCCATGCCATTCATGATATTGTATCCATGCACGAAACCGGGTGGTAACTCAATGTCTATTTCGCCCTGTACATTCGCTTTTACGGTAACGGTAAGGATCTCTCCAGGTTTGACATCTTTCTGATCAACATGCAGAAGTACTGAAGCTTTTTGTCCAAGACAGGACAAGACGGACAAAACTGCAATATGTAACAG
>JBKCAB010000261.1:0-2375 GCA_046307935.1 Bacteroidota bacterium
ACATATACCGGTAGGATCCTCTGATCCTGAGGTGGTCCCGTTCCCGAAATCCCAGCTGAATATTGCACCGGCAGCAAACGTTCCAAGGTTCGTGAAATCAATACAATCTCCTGCACACAGCGTTGTTGTACTCGCAGAAAAATCTGAAACAGGTGGAGTACCTGAGGATGCAACAGTAAGCGTTATATCATCTACGGCAAAAGAAGGATCTGTACCAATATTGTCGTCGTTGTTGACCCATCGAAAACCGATCTTTACATTCGGGTTATTGTTGGCTGATGCAGGAAGAAAAGCAGAATAGGACGTCCATGTTCCTTGTGGATTGCAGGTAAGTGCTGTTTTGGGAAGATCAGCAATTTGTGACCAAGTCGTTCCGTTGAAATACCAAAGTGTAGCATTGTCGGTAGTGGCTTGTCCGTTTTCGATATAGTTGAAATTGATACTGACCGTGCTGAATCCTGTGAGGTCGATAACAGGTGATTCGGCTCGGCTGTCTGTAACAGGATTCCAAAATCCCAAACCACCGGCCAAATAGGCTGCCCCCTGATCACCGAGTACATTTGGACTGCTGCCTACATGGAGTGAAGGATCTGTTGTTCCACAAACGGAACCGCAGGCTCCTGCGCTGTTTCCGCATTCCTGCCCACTGACATACCAGAGATTGGCATCTGCTCCGTTGACACCGGTACTGGTGACTGTCCAACTTCCTTCAGGACCGATGTAAGTATTCGCCGTACAGTCATTTGCACAGCTGTTTTGGAATGCATCAGACCAAATGATCGTTTGGGAAATGAGGGAATTTGTTTGTGTGAACGCCACGGTCAACAGCAAAAACAGTATACGGTTTTGCATAGCAATAGTTTTGATTCTGTGGTGAATATAGGAAATATTCATGACCTGAATACGCAGCAAAGCGGAAAAGGTTAGCCCAACAATGAAATTATTTGTACTGCTTCTTTTACATCATGTACCCTCAAAATACAGGCGCCCTTCGTGAGCGCGAAGGTGTTTAGACAAGTGGTACCGTTAAGCGCTTCTGCGGGCGTCAATCCCAATTTAGTGTAGATCATGGATTTTCTGGAGACACCGACTACAATTGGGCGACCAAAGATGCGAAACTGATCAAGCGATTGCAAGAGCTCATAATTCTGCTCCGTAGTTTTTCCGAATCCAAATCCGGGATCCAATAAAATATCATGAACACCTTCCTCCTTCAATCGTGCGATCTTTTCAGAAAAGTAGTTTGTGACATCCATAAAAACGTTCGTGTAGGAAGGAGAATCCTGCATGTTTTCCGGGGTGCCTTGCACGTGCGTCAGAATGTAAGGTAGTTTGATTTCACCCATGGCACGGAACATGCCTGGATCGTAGCCTCCACCGCTTATATCGTTGATCATATCCGCGCCACAGTCCGCAGCCGCTCTTGCGGTCTCCGCGTTGAAAGTGTCTACGGAAATGATCGCCGCTGGAAGTTCTTTCCGCAGTGCATTCAATCCCTCTGTGATTTTATTGATTTCGTCCTTCAAGGGCACGGCTTTCGATCCCGGTCGGGTAGAGCAAGCACCAATATCGAGAATATCAGCACCTTCTTCCGTCATTTTTATGGCTTGACTTAGAAGTTGTTTTTTGGAACTAATCCTGCTTTCTTCAAAAAATGAATCATCAGTGAGATTAAGAATACCCATGATCCTTGGCGTATTCAGGTCAAAGATGCCATTGCGAAGACGTAGGTATCTGTTTTGCGGAAAATGTGTATCTTCAACCCTTGAATACAGCATAATGGAGGTGATGAATCGAACTGGTTTGGAGTACACAAATGTAATGAAAGTTTGCAGAGATATCTTCGCTAAGAAAACGAATGATTACGGCACCGCTTGGAGGATATTACGCCCCAGTTCACTTACAGATCAAATCTTTATCAAGGCACAGCGCATCAGGACCATACAAGAAACGGGTGAAAATCGGGTAGGAGAGGCAATTGACGATGAATTCCGTGCGATTGTCAATTATTGTCTGATGGCATTGATCCAGCTTTGTGAGACTGAGCTGGAAAGTACCGAACTCGATCCAGCTGAAGCCATGGCTCTCTATGATAAATATTCGGATCAGGCATACCACTTGATGCTTCGGAAAAATCATGATTACGGCGAAGCCTGGCGTGACATGAGAGTCAGCTCACTGACTGACCTCATTCTGATGAAGATCCTCAGAGTGAAACAGATCGAGGATAATAAAGGACGCACGCTGATCAGTGAAGGCATCGACGCAAACTATTTCGATATGCTGAACTATGCGGTTTTTGCCCTGATTCATCTGGGAAATGAAGAAGCTTAGGTCGTCAAAGAACAAATCTACGGTTGGAGGAAGGTCCTATC
>JBKCAB010000262.1:0-1852 GCA_046307935.1 Bacteroidota bacterium
TCATTGTAAACAGCATCAAAGTCAAAACCCAAACTTCCGTCTTTTGCTTCCATTCTTGCAAAATAGCGTCCGCCTACTTCTAAATCGTTTGTTGCTGTCGGACAATGCCAACTTGGGTCGGCAAAATTCCATTTGGTAATATGTTCGGGCTGTGTGTAGTAATCCCAAACTTTTTCTTTGTCAACAGAAACGGTTGCCTTGATTGTTATCTTCTCCATTTTTATAAAAAATTTTATTGTGGTATTTGGGTGTCGTCTGCAAACATTACTTCCCACTGGTTTCCATCAAGGTCTGCGAATGTGTCGTAATACATCCAGCCGTGGTCGACACTATCTCTATAACGAGTTCCACCATTTTTAAGTGCAAGTTTTACAATTCTGTCAACCTCATCTCTGCTGTCAACTTGAATTGCTATCAAGACTTGTGTTGTTGAACCATCTGCAATTGGTCTGTTCGTGAAAGAGCTGAACATTTCGTAAGTAATAAGCATTGAATATATCAGTCCGTCATTCAGTACTAAACACAATGCCTTGTCGTTCGAAAATTGTTCGTTAAAAGAAAAACCGAGTTTTGTCCAAAAATCTCTTGTCTTTTTAAGGTTTTTGATTGGAAGATTTACGATGATAGATTTTACTTTCATTTTATGTTGTTGCGTATTATTTTTTCTCTGGTTCTGACAAATGAAAAGTGGTCACATGGTCAAGTTTATTCATCAACTTGAAGACAGAAAAAAATTCCCTTTATTACACCACTCAGACAACGAACATTAATGTCTTGAACGCACAGCATTACAAATCCCAATCTTTAATTTATCAAACCTTGAGATCCTAAACTATTGATATCCGCCGTCCTAACGTCTTTCGCCTTCTGGTCAATTGTGTACAAGTCTAATCGTCCTAAAGTCCTAATATCCTAAAGTCTACAAAATCCCCTTCGTTCGCATATACTCGTCCAGAGATTCAATATCACTGAACAGTACCTCACGGGCCTTGCTGCCCTGGAACGCACCGATAATGCCCATTCCTTCCAACTGGTCGACGATCCTTCCGGCCCTGTTGTATCCCAATTTTAACTTACGTTGCAGAAGACTTGCGGATCCTTGCTGACTGATGACCACAATACGCGCTGCCTCAGCAAACATCGGATCAATGTCATCCATGTCCACGTCTCCATTTCCTTCACCACCTTCGCCCACATATTCAGGCAGCAGAAAGGCAGAAGGGTAGGCGCGCTGTTCTCCGATGAAATCGCAAATGGCCTCCACCTCCGGCGTGTCAACAAAACCACACTGCAAACGTGTAAGGTCTTGTCCGGTGGAAACAAGCATGTCTCCGCGACCGATCAACTGATCGGCTCCCGAGGCATCCAGAATTGTGCGTGAATCGATCTTGGATAAAACGCGAAAAGCAATCCGTGCAGGGAAATTGGCTTTGATCATTCCAGTAATCACGTTTACCGAAGGTCGCTGGGTAGCTACGATCAGGTGAATCCCGACAGCACGTGCAAGCTGAGCAATTCGGGCAATAGGATGTTCAACTTCTTTTCCGGCAGTCATGATGAGATCCGCGAACTCATCGATCAAAACCACAATGTAGGGTAGGTAGCGATGCCCATTTTCCGGATTCAGCTTGCGACCGATGAATTTGGCGTTTTATTATTTAATGGTTCGACATCCTGCCTCTTTCAACAACGCATAACGATCATCCATTTCGATGCAAAGCGAATTGAGCGTTGCCACTACTTTCGATGTATCGGTGATGATCGCATCTTCCTCTCCGGGAAGTTTTGCGAGGAAATGACGCTCGATCTTGTTGTAAAGCGTTAGTTCAACCTTTTTGGGGTCGACAAGCAC
>JBKCAB010000263.1:0-9764 GCA_046307935.1 Bacteroidota bacterium
GATTAAGAATGCTTTGGGTGAAGAGTATCCTGAGGGAGTCTCGCAGGAGTCATTCACACAGAATGATGAGAACGGATTGATGAAAGCGATCATCACACGAAGGATCGTTGTCATTGACGGAGTTGGTAATGTATATGTTCGGACTCAAACGCTCAGTAGTACGACCTACTCAAAGAATGATCAGCCGATCACAGAATATAAGTGGAACAATGAAACAACCGGTCCACACCTGCAAAAGCATTATTGATCTGTTTATCCAATTTTTAATGTGAAGAACTCCCTTCAGTCAGTTGATGGCTGTAGAGTTCATTGCGTTAATTTCACGAAAAAACAAGCTCATGAAAACGAAAATGATCATTCGTTTGGCCGTGATCGCTAAACTTGTGTTCTCAGTGTTGATCTGTTCCTATTTCTGGCAGGCAACCTCTATAGAACAGATCAGGATGTTGCCAATTCAAGTCTTAATTATGTGTGTCGTTTACATTGCTCTTCAAATGCTCACAAGACGTCTATCAGGTGAAAGGAACTGGTGGGATTGGGTGTATTATTTCGGGTTGTTATGCATTATGGTTCCGGTTTCTTTTGCGTCTGAAGAAAATGCAATGCTCTTTCACTTCTTAACTGATTACGGCACACTTTTACTCATAGTGCCTGTCCTTGTGGACGGGTGGTTCATCATACGTTCGAATCCCTGATATGAAAGTACATTTTATTGCTATTGGAGGCAGCGCCATGCACAATTTGGCAATCGCGCTATCCAGAAAAGGCGCCTTAGTAACGGGGTCTGATGATGAGATCTTTGAGCCTTCCCGTTCAAGATTGGAGAAGCAAGGGATACTTCCATCGACGATCGGTTGGGATGTTGCAAGGATCACTTCTGATCTGGATGCGGTTATACTCGGAATGCATGCAAGAGCCGATAATCCCGAGTTGGAGCGTGCCAGAGAGCTCGATCTGAAAATTTATTCTTACCCCGAATACTTGTATGAACAAAGCAAGGAGAAGTTGAGGGTGGTCATCGGTGGAAGCCATGGAAAGACAACCATCACATCCATGCTATTACATGTTGTGAATGCTTTAGGATTGGAAGTGGATTACATGGTTGGGGCACAGCTCGAGGGTTATGATTGTATGGTAAGGCTTTCAGAAACAGCGAAGATCATGATTCTGGAAGGTGACGAGTACCTTAGCTCACCGATCGATTGCAGACCCAAATTTCACCTATATAAGCCCAATGTCGCTATCCTATCGGGCATTGCATGGGATCATATAAACGTCTTTCCAACTTTTGAAAACTATGTTGAACAGTTCGATCAGTTTTGTTCCCTGATCGATCCAACAGGTACCTTGGTGTTTAATAATGAAGATGCTGAGGTGAAAAAGCTGGGTGAGAAGTATGCAGCTACATTGAACGCGATCCCATATTCCACTCCGGATTATTCAGTCTCGGAAACAGGCACAATCGTTCATTTCAACGGAAATGATTATTCGGTGCGTATATTCGGTCAGCACAACCTGCAAAATCTGATGGGCGCAATGCGTATTGGGCAAGAATTAGGGATCGATCCTGAACGATTCTTGACCGTTATGGCCACTTTTACAGGTGCCGGAAAAAGACTGCAGAAAGTCGCAGAAAAAGACAGCTTCGTTATGTTCAAGGACTTTGCACATTCCCCTTCAAAGCTCAAGGCAACAACGAAAGCGGTTAAGGAACAATTTGCGAACAGAAAAGTAGTGGCTTGTATGGAGTTACATACGTTCTCTTCGCTGAAGAAAGAATTTTTGCTCCATTATGAAAACGCGATGTCAATGGCTGACGAAGCAATTGTCTATTTCAGTCCTGATGTGGTGAAACACAAAAAACTCGAGCCGATAAGTGAGGAAATGGTCTGCGAAGCATTTGGTGGCGGTGTTCGCGTCATGACAGAAACGAAAGAGATACTCAACTATATCAGAGCAAATCAATGGAATGATTCGGTACTCCTCATGATGTCATCAGGAAATTTTGATGGTATCAATTATGACGAGTTGGGTGAAGAACTCAGTTCCCGTTTTTAGCTTGCTGTTTGTCCTTTCCGGAACATGATCTTCCGGTAAACCAGCGATACAAAAATACTGTTGATCGTTGCAAGAAGCAGTAAAGAAAGCATACTGATGGACATGGTAGATCCCGGACTGTAAAAGGACTTAGGTCCCTGCATAAGTGATTCAAAGATCTCTTCTTTTGATTTTACCTCAAATTCAGGGTTGGAATCTTTGATCCTTTGAAACGATTTCGGGTCATTCAATTCTTTTTGCAGCCCAGCTTCAAACTCAGCGATTTGGTGCGCATTGAATTCGGGATCAATCGAACTGTAGTAGAAATACAAAAAAACACTCACCACCAGCGCATAGGTAAGGCCGGATGCCAGTCCATTTTTTACATCGGTGAGTAGATTGCTTTCCTCCTCTTCTTGTTTTTTTTGAAAATACAAGCCAATCGCGACGGCCAACAGAACCCCGAGAATATTCAACATCACCAATGGTACGACATAAGTGCCCAGTATTCCTGTAAGAAACACACCCATTTTAAGCAGGATCCAGATTCCAGCAGTAATTAACCCTGTTTTAACTGTTATTCGCATGGTTTAAAATAAAAAGTCCCGTCTCGGCAGGAAACGGGACAAATGTATGTAAAACGAGGATTAGCTGTTCATTGATGCCAGAAATTCCTCGTTGGACAATGTATTCTCCATGTGTGATTTCAGGAATTCCATTGCCTCAACTGGATTCATATCTGCGATGAATTTTCTGATTAGCCAAACGCGTTGCAGAACATCTTTACCGACAAGTAGATCCTCTCGGCGTGTTCCTGATGCCAGTATATCGATCGCAGGATAGATCCTTCGGTTGGAGATCTTACGGTCGAGCTGGAGTTCCATGTTACCTGTTCCCTTGAATTCTTCAAAGATCACCTCATCCATTTTGGATCCTGTTTCAGTAAGTGCCGTTGCAAGTATGGATAGTGAGCCACCATTCTCGATCTTTCGTGCAGATCCAAAGAAACGTTTCGGTTTATGAAGTGCATTGGCATCGACTCCTCCGGAAAGCACCTTTCCGGATGCCGGTGAAACTGTGTTGTAGGCGCGTGCAAGGCGAGTGATCGAATCCAAAAGGATGCAAACATCGTGGCCACATTCTACCATTCGCTTCGCTTTTTCCAATACCATGTTGGCTACTTTTACGTGACGTTCTGCAGGCTCATCGAATGTGGATGCGATCACCTCTGCTCTCACACTTCTCGCCATGTCTGTGACTTCTTCAGGACGTTCATCGATCAACAGTACGATCAGATATGTTTCCGGATGGTTAGCTGCGATAGCGTTCGCTACATCTTTCAAAAGCATGGTTTTCCCAGTTTTTGGCTGAGCAACGATCATTCCACGCTGTCCTTTACCGATCGGAGCGAAGAGGTCCATTACACGCGTTGAAAGTGTCTCCTGCTTGTGACCCGTCAATTTGAATTTTTCATCCGGGAAAAGCGGGGTCAAATATTGGAATGGAACCCGATCTCGGATGTAAGATGGATGACGTCCATTGATCGATTCTACCTTCACAAGTGGGAAGAATTTTTCTCCCTCGCGAGGAGGACGGATCGTTCCTTTTACAGTGTCTCCTGTTTTCAAACCAAAAAGTTTAATTTGGCTTTGAGATACGTAGACATCATCTGGCGAGGGAAGATAGTTGTAGTCTGAAGACCGCAAAAATCCATAACCATCCTGAATGACCTCAAGAACACCCTCAGCAGAAACGATCCCTACTAGATCGAAGGCGTCATCGTGTTTTTCCTCTTGCTGTCCTTCGTTACGGTTCTTCTGGTATGGATTGTTGTGAGGTTTGTGTTGTTGGAATTTCTGACGTTGTTCGTTCCTGTCGTTGGTTGTCTCGTTGGTGTTTTCTCTTGTAACTTGAGGTTTCACTTCTGGCGCTACCTCTTCAATCTTGGTATCCTCAGCCGCTACGGGTGCAACTTCATCAACTTCTTTATTGCTCACAGCAATTGTCAGGAGATTGCGACCGGGCGGGCGTCCGCGACGTTTCTTTTCAGGCTGTTCTGTGTCCGGTTGTGTAGGTTTAGGATCTGATTCCGGAAATGGAATGGGTTCAGAACCGGTGTTTTCAGGTGTTTGTCGTTTTCTTGGGCGCATTGCTCTGTCTTTTGAGTCTGTATCTGGTGTATTTGAAGCTTCACCTGTGATCAATGCGATCAGTTCATGTTTTTTAAGTGCTTCGGCATTGGAGATACCTACGGAGGATGCGATAACTCGAAGGTCAGAAAGCTTCTTGCTTTCCAGGTCTTTTTTGTCCATAAAATGAGCTAAAAAATAAAATCAATGGTGGTGAGAATTGTCAGATGATGATTTGGTAATGTTGCGGATAAAGAATTCTATCCGTAAATGACAGTGCAATAATACGAATTATTTTCATTATTAATTCATACAGCATTAATTTCTCTTCATTGCGCGAATCAAATTTAATCAGCAAATTGCTAAGCATTTTTGTAAATTCACGGCCATGAAGAACGAGCGATCTGTTTACACCGTTTTCTGGTATGTAGTTACATTTTTTAATATTGGGCTGATCTTCTGGATCCAGAGTATGCTTCCAGCTGTAGATCAGCATATTTTTGAAGTCATTCGATATGCCCTTATCGCCTTTCTATTTTTGATCTCTTTCAAGCGTAAGAAATTATCGCTTTGGATCTTTTCATCAATGATCCTTGGTATCGAAGTAGGTATGGATTTTCCTGATTTTTCCCTTGAGATGGAGCGATTTGGCAAGATCTTCCTCCGGCTGGTAAAATCGTTGGTCGCACCATTGATCTTTGCAACTTTAGTGGTAGGTATAGCTGGTCACAGTAATTTAAAGCAGGTTGGTCGGATCGGGCTGAAGAGTATTCTTTATTTTGAGATCGTTACTACGATCGCCCTGTTCATCGGTCTCTTGGCAATAAATGTTTCGCAGGCAGGAGTAGGTGTAGAGGTAGAAGCGAGAACTCAGGACAAAGAGCGTTCTACGGAGCTGCTTGCTCAAAAGGCAGAACATAAGGATCATTTTGTAGAGATCTTTCCTGAAAATATCGCCAAGTCTATATTTGAGAATCAGGTACTTCAGGTAGTCACCTTTTCGGTGATTTTCGCAATAGGCCTCAGCCTTGTGAAACATGAGAAGCACAAACAAACCATGCTCAATTGGAGCGAAAGTTTGGCTGAGGTAATGTTTAAATTCACGGACATTGTCATGTACGTTGCTCCTCTTGCTGTGTTTGGTGCACTTGCCAGCACCGTAGCAAAGTCAGGTGTCGATATCCTCTTTAACCTGATGAAGCTCGTTGGTACGTTGTATGTTGCGTTGATCATATTTGTCTTGGGCGTGCTCCTTCCGATCGCTTTGATTGCCAGAATACCGATCAAGCGTTTTCTTCAGGCTGTAACGGAACCGGTATCTCTTGCTTTTGCCACTGCCAGCAGCGAGGCTGCTCTCCCGAAAGCTTTGGAAAACATGGAGCAATTCGGCGTTCCAAAGAAGATCGTCGCCTTTGTGATTCCTACTGGCTATAGTTTTAATCTGGATGGAACTACATTGTACCTCTCGCTTGCTTCTGTTTTCGTAGCGCAAATGTCAGGGGTTGACCTGTCAATCGGTGAACAGATATCAATCTGTCTGGTGTTGATGCTCACAAGTAAAGGGGTTGCAGGTGTGCGTGGAGCCTCATTTGTCATTCTCGCCGGAACCGTCGCGACAATGGGACTTGATCCTGAAAAGGCAAGTGTTATTTTAGCTGTAGATGCTATGATGGATATGGCGAGGACGTCCGTAAATGTTTTGGGTAATTGTCTTGCTTCAGCAGTGATTGCAAGGAGTGAGAATGAACTTAACTTGAGTGCCCCTACCGAAGCTTAGGCGCAAGGAAAGTCGCAGTCGCATTATTCGCTTTTTGAACGAGTTCTTCAGGTGTTCCCGTAAAAAGGATATTGCCACCGTTCACCCCGCCTTCGGGCCCGAGGTCAATGATCCAGTCAGCACATTTGATGACTTCTGTATTGTGCTCGATAACCATGATCGAATGTCCCGCCTGAATGAGTGAGTTGAAGGCTATTAAAAGTTTTTCAATGTCATGAAAATGCAACCCCGTTGTGGGTTCATCAAAAATGAAGAGAGTGGAGGGTGTACTGCTTCCTTTCGCAAGAAATGAGGCAAGCTTGATACGTTGTGCCTCGCCTCCGCTCAATGTACTTGAAGATTGTCCTACTTTTAGATAACCAAGTCCTATGTCCACCAGCGGTTTTATCTTCTCCGCAACCTTTTCTTCCAGTTTTTCTTTTCGGTTCGAAAAGAACTCGTAAGCAGACTGGATATCCATCTCGAGGATCTGAGAAATATTCAATCCATGGTATTCGATCTCAAGTGTTTCGGATTTGAACCGATGTCCGTTACACGCCTCGCAAGTGAGGTGCACATCAGCCATGAACTGCATTCCTACGGTAATTTCACCTTCTCCCTCGCACATTTCACAACGACCGCCCTCCACGTTATATGAAAAGAAGCCTGCCTTGTAACCTCGTAGTTTAGCAAGTGGCTGACGGGCGAATAATTCCCGGATCTCATCGAATGCCTTCACATAGGTGATCGGATTACTTCTTGAACTCTTGCCTATTGGATTCTGATCAACAAACTCGATCGCCTTTACAAGTTTTATGTCCCCTGAAAGACCTGCCGACTGACCGGGCAGATCACCTGCTTCACCGAGCGCTCTCTTCAACATTGGGTAGAGCAGTTCACGAATTAAAGTTGATTTACCTGAACCGCTGACACCAGTAATACAAACCAGAATATTGAGTGGAAAATCGACAGTAAGATTTTTTAGGTTGTACTGGCGCGCACCGGACAAGGTGATCTTACTCCTGACGGGACGTCTTGTTTTTGGAACAGGGATGACCTTTTTTCCGGTTAAATAATCAGCTGTGAGGCTATTTTTAGCACGCATCAAACCAGAATGATCACCCTGAAAAACAACTTTTCCTCCGAAAATTCCAGCCATTGGACCGATATCGAGAATTTCATCGGCGGCTTGCATCATTTCTTCTTCATGCTCAACAACAATAACTGTATTTCCGAGATCACGCAGACCGTGCAATACGCTGATCAATCGCTGTGTATCTCTCGGATGAAGTCCGATTGAAGGTTCATCCAAAATATACATGGAACCGACGAGACTGCTTCCCAGAGAGGTTGCAAGGTTAATGCGCTGCGATTCACCCCCGGAAAGAGAATTCGATGGTCTGTTGAGGGTCAGGTAACCTAAACCGACGTCTTTTAAGAAGCGAAGCCTGTTCGTCAGCTCAGGAAGAATGCGCTTAGCCACTTGTTGGTCGAATGCATTGAGCTCGAGTTGCGAGAAGAAATCGTGACTAATGTCGATTGGCATCAATACGATATCTGTGATCGTTTTTCCGTTTACTCTGACATAAGAGGCATCTTTTCGTAAACGCGTTCCTTTACAGTCCGGACATTCCGTGCGGCCCCTGTATCTCGATAGCATCACCCTATATTGGATCTTGTAGGTTTGACTTTCCAGGAATCTGAAAAACCTGTTCAATCCGGTGAAATGTTTATTGCCCGACCAAAGAAGCTGGTATTCCTCTTCTGTCAGCTCATTGACCTGTCGGTGGATGGGAAAATCGAATTTTTTTGCATTGTAGATCAATTCATCCAGATATTCACTCATTGTTTCACCCTTCCAAGGAGCGATCGCTCCTTCATACAAACTGAGATTTCTGTTGGGTATAACAAGGTTCGGATCGATCCCGATGACCATTCCAAAACCTTCACATGTCTTGCAAGCACCATAAGGATTATTGAAGGTAAAGAACAATTCACTGGGTTCCTGAAATTCCATTCCGTCCAACTCGAAGCGAGTAGAAAACGGTATGGTTTCAGCATTATCGGCATTTATGATCTCGCATTCACCGCTACCTTCTGAAAAGGCCAACTGGATGGAGTCCGCATACCTGGCTTCTGACGCTTCGGAATGTTCAATGGATATTCTGTCGACAATGAGTTTTGCTCCAGCGAGATCCTGAGTTTCGGTGGAAATTAATTCTTCAATCACGTGGACCTCTCCGTTGAAGAGAATTCTCGAATAACCTTGCTGATGGAGGATCTCCAGTTGTTTTTTTGTTCCATACTTTAAAAAACCAGGAACCGGACAAGCGATGTAGAAGCGCTCATTCTCTTTCCGAGCCTTTAGATAGTTGACCGCGTCAGTAACTGTATGTTTTTTTACTTCATTTCCTGAAATAGGAGAGTAGGTCCTACCAACCCTTGCGAAGAAGATCTTGAGGTAATCGTAGATCTCAGTGGTGGTTCCGACAGTTGAACGGGGGTTGCTACTGATCACTTTTTGTTCGATCGCAACCGCAGGTGAAATCCCCTTGATATAGTCAGTCTCGGGTTTATTCAGCTTGCCGAGGAATTGACGTGCGTAGGAGGATAAACTTTCAATGTATCTTCTCTGGCCTTCCGCATACAGCGTGTCGAATGCAAGCGACGATTTCCCTGATCCTGACAGTCCTGTGATCACAGTCATCTTTCCGTGAGGGATCCTTACATCGATATTCTTCAGGTTGTGCACCCGGGCTCCTTTGATTTCGATGTATTTTTGTTTACTCATTTTATCCAAAGTTAGGAAATATGGCTTTTTACCGTAGTTAATTGGGAACAAAAGCAGTCCAAGAAAGTTCAACTGTCTGAATAAAGAACCCCCTGTTTAAGTGGCCAGGTGGATTGGTATTGTTCCACTTTAGTAAAAATGAGCGCCGAAAATTTGGTTTGAATAGTAAAAGTTCTTAGCTTAGCAATTCAATAATCTAAATTGGTTGCCTATAGAGCATAGTTACACTTTTCAGTTTTAAGAACAAACTTCAAAGAGTAAACTATGGAATTTAAGCAGTTAGACGACCGAAATCTTGTTAGTCTGTATATTGATGGAAACGAAAAGGCGTTTGAGACTTTGTTGTTTCGTCACAAGGATAAGATCTATCGCTTCATCTACATGAAGGTACGTGATCGGGTTGTCACTGAAGATATCTTTCAGGAGGCATTCGTTAAGATCATTAACACCCTTAAAGCGGGCGCTTATAACGAGGAAGGCAAATTTCTGCCTTGGGCCATGCGTATCGCCCACAATCTGGTGATCGATCATTTTCGTAGGACCTCCAAGGTGAGAATGGTATCCGAATCTTCTTCTTCAAGAGAGGATTTCAATATTTTCAGCGTGCTCCAACAGGAGGACAGGAATGCCGAACAGGCGATCACTTATTCGGAGCTGGAAACCCAGATGGTTGGACTTATTGATCACCTCCCTGCAGTGCAGCGTGACATTTTGAGGATGAGGATCTATCAGGATCTTTCATTCAAAGATATTGCTGAAATGGAGGATATCAGCATAAATACTGCATTAGGAAGGATGCGCTATGCACTGATCAATTTGAGAAAGCTGATAGAGAAGCACCAGATGGTAACAGAGATCTGAATCCGTAATCTCAAAATTGCATATGTCTCTCCTTCTTGTCGGGGTAAATATCTGCAATCGTCACAAGAATTGCGGTTTCTTCAACATTTCCAAATTCAGGATTAACAGCTGTGCCAAAAGTTCGCATGGTAGGAGACAAGTTCATGTAAATGTTCACTAGAGGAGGAATAAACTCTCCGTGTTCTTTTAC
>JBKCAB010000264.1:0-1287 GCA_046307935.1 Bacteroidota bacterium
ATATATTTGTTTGACTGGAATCCGCATATATTCATGAAAATGACATTTGGTATTATTCTTGACATTTCCAATTTGTCCGGAATAAAATGAGATCTTTTTTTACTGTTTTTTTTTTTTTTTCTGAATTGTTATAATGTGTGGTTGAATCCGTATACCTGTTGCATGAATCATATTAAACACCCTTTTTTGGGTTTCAATTTTCAAGTCTTCTAATCTTTTCTGCCCTTAACATCACTTAAGGGGGGCGACTCTCGTCGTCGGAATCTTCAATGCCTCATCTCATAGGGAGTTGGGAGGAAAATAACTGTGTTTAAATTTTAAATTTCAGAAGGTATGAGATCAAATGGAAGAATGAGCAGTGAATTGGAGCATTTACTTTGCGAACACCAGGATATGATTAGATTGGCAGCTAAGAAGTACCTGGGAAAGCATTATGCAGACTGGGTTGATGATATTACGCAGGATGTGATGTTGAAGGTACTGATGCAAATCAGTAAATACGACAAAAAGAAGGGCTCTATTGAGTCATGGATCTTTACGATGACCCGAAATACTTGTTTTGATCTGATGGATAAAAAGGGGAATGGGTTAGAAAAATTGCCGATCAATGATGATCTTTTGGGCCGCACCGATGATCAAGATCTTTTCGCTCAGAGGAAGGATTTAAAAAAGTCAGTACGTTATGGTCTTGAGCAGCTTTCTGAACTCGATCGTGCGTTATTGATCCTAAGGTACTGTTTTAAATGTAGCGGGCGTGAGATGGCTCATCTGCTCGATTATCCTGAGAATCAGATCGCCTCGCGTGTGATGCGTGCTAAAGGGCGCCTCAAGTCAATTCTTGAGCGAGACTGTGGAATGTAAATAGCAAGATGCGAAAAGTGCCGGAAGGGATTTCGGCACTTTTTTCATGATCAATTCACAACGTTCGAATTGCACCAAAGTGATTCCTTTGTCTCAAGAAGTAGGATGCACAATAACAAGTTCTTAGTTTGATCATGAATTTCAAGTGATCGGCTCAAAACAAGAAATAGGCTCGCGAAGCCCACTCTCATCTGAGAACTTGTTAAAATTTACTGAATCGAACGTAATGACGAATTAACTAAGGTGAAATATGATAAAACTATTCTTGGATGATCTGCGCTTACCATCGCACGTATGGAGAGATACCATTGACCCGGATTATGAGGATGATCGCTCTTGGGTAATCGTGAGAAGTTATTCTGCTTTTGTCTCGTGGATCATGGAAAATGGCTTGCCGAATTTGGTGTCTTTTGATCACGATCTCGT
>JBKCAB010000265.1:0-3442 GCA_046307935.1 Bacteroidota bacterium
AACTTTTTTCTGTAATTCTGATGTCAGTTTTTTTAACTCATCAATTTCCTTTTTTAATAGAAGATTATTATTCCATAGTTGTTCGATTTTCTCATCTTTGGAATAATTCGGGCAAAATACCTCTTCTAGAAAAGGTTTCCAAGTCAAAAAATCGGAATCTAAACTTGGTTTATTGATGCATGCAGCATTGCTTTGGTAAGTAATCTGGGAAATATTTTTACTCTTAGAAATTGTATTTAGACTAAAGCCTAAAACCTTCTTAATTGCTCTGCGAGCCAGAATGGTATCATGGCCACTAATAAAACAAGTGGGAAAATAAATAGGAACTATTGAATCTTCATCATTTTTAATTTTTAAACCACAGTTTCCACAATCCCCAGGATCAAAAAATACTTTAACAAAGCTTAATGAAGTTAATTCCTTAAGCGCTGATTCATCTAAAAAATTATTGAGCGTAACACTCCAACTCAGTGAATCGTATGTATCCGTTGGAAGAAAGAAAAAAACAGATGGGTTTTTATTGGTAGATTCAGGAAAAACAAAATCACGCGTATCTTTGGTAGTGTTAATCGTCTGAACAGTGATTACCTGAGCTCTAAGGCTCAAAAAAAACATGAGATAAAAAAGAAATGTAAGTTTAATCATGAATTGCTTCTTTGTCAATGGAACAATCTGATAGAGCAATTGGACCTGTTTTGATCGTGCCACATTCAAGCTTCTCTTGATTATAGAAAGTTATTTCCATTTTGTATATGTAGTCTTTATCTTTATCTCCCTGAGTTTTACAGAATTCTTTTAATGCAATTGGGAATTCACCAGATGCAACTTTATTTGATAAATTCAACCGAATGGTGTAAAACCCATAATTAACATATTTGTTGCCTGAATTCTCATCAATCGCTTCGATATCCATTTCCTTCTCGTAAAATTTGTTCGGGTCTTCATCCCGATAAATTCTCACATTACAGGACCTTACACAAGGATTTATTTCACCCTTAAATGGAATATCATAAACAAATACTGTCTCTGATTGGGTATTTCTTAAGAGTGCTAACCTAGCTTGTGGATTACAAACAGATGCTTTTTTATATTGCAAATAAACATTGTTAAACCCAGCATCGTTTTTTAATTTTTTTAACTCATCCACTGATATCAGGTGCAAATCAACACAATCATCACAATTCTCAAAATTACTGTCATTCCCGTCCTGTTTTCCATTATTCACTTGAACTTCTATTTCGGAGGGAAGTGATTCACAACCATTGATATCGGTAACCCGTACTGTATAAACAGTAGTTTTCGACGGTGCCGCTTCGGGATTCGGACATGCGTTGCAGCTCAGCCCATTTGCAGGAGACCAATTGTAGGTTAAGTTAATACCCGAAACGATAGGATTAAGTAAAACCTGCTTTTGTTGGCCTAATTGAATCGTTTGACTTGAGAATTTGACACTAGGCATTACCGATGGATCCCCAGGGATAACTATAATAACATTTAATTTCTCTTTCTTGTTCAGTTTGATTTCATCTGAAATTTTTTTTGATATGGTAACAGAATTTGCATCGGGAAGGAATGATGTTTCAATAAAAAAATTGGAACACGCCATTTTTCCGCAAATAATCAACTTGTTGACACTACCTTTAGAATAACGTAAAATATCCTCTTCCGCAATATTACAGAGATCTACCGAGCAACTTGAAACCAACTCTTTGTATGTGATTTCACATTTTTTTTCCGCTAAATTGTCATTTTGAGGCTGTAAAGTTTTATTAAACAAGTAATTAATAACATTAATTTCTTTAATTTTCTTCTTGTTATCTGTTGAGAGACTTTTTGATATATCTAATAGTCTTCCTTTCTCAAATCCGGATTTATAACATAAAATGGTAACAGTACTCTGAGCCCATAATTGCGGGAATATCCCAATTATAAAACACGCTATTAAGTAGAGCCTAAACATAGTATAAAAAGCTTTTAAGTTATTCATCACTAGAACATGAAAAATACTGTCCGGTCAATTTTGCTGAGCCACTCATTTTATACCCTTTTTTCAATTTAATGTTCAGCGTCACTGTGGTTTCAACACCGCCTGCCCTGCCATCTCTGGGGTTGTAGGTAAATAAGTTTCTGCCCGATACATCTTTATTCTTGACCCAATCTATGTCATTGTCTTCATCATGAAATGTTATCCTTATTTCTTCTGCAGCTTGCGTCAATTCAGAGCTCCATTCGATTGTGTTACCGCTTCCTCTGCGGAGTTTTACATCCACTTCGATCGGTCCTGGCGGTTTTGGTGGTTCTTCCGGACAACCGTAATTCGCTCTTGTTCCACGCTGAGTTGGGCAATTGTCTTCACTATCAGGAATTCCGTCATTGTCTTTATCTTTTGGCGGCAATGGGGGTTGGCTTTTGGGACATCCATTATTTGATTGCAAACCTTTTTCATCTGGACAATTATCCTGAGCGTCGTTGACTCCATCTCCATCTCTATCTGAAGGTCCTGGTGGTTGAGGATTACCGCCTCCTCCAGGGCATCCTTGGGATGATTTTTCGCCATATACATCGGGACAATTGTCCTGACTGTCCGGAACACCATCGTTATCACTATCTTTTGGTTTTGGGCAGCCATTGTTAGACCTCACACCTCGTTTATCAGGACAATTGTCCTCGGCATCGGGGACTCCATCATTGTCGCGATCCGGTTTCCCCATCACACACTGCGCTTTTTGAGCTAGTGCCTGCAGTCTGCCGCTGTTCGGATAGTTTCTTAGTCCTTCTTTAATGTAAATACACACTGAATCTGTATTCTTTACATAGGCACGAGATGCCCTAATAAAGTAATAATTAGCATCTTTAGTTTGCCCGAAACCAAAGATGCTCAACAGTAAAAACGAAAGACATAATAAAGTGCGCATTATTCCGGGTATTTATTAATAATTCGATTCACATCATCCAGTCTTTGTTCTTCACCTTCGCCTAAAAAGCTAGTGTCTGCCCCGCTATTTTTTGCCTCCTCTATTGTCAGAGATGCCCCTGAAAAATCTCCGTTGTTAAGCTGTTCATTGTATGTTATAACAAATTCACTTGAGGTCGTATTACTAGGCCAAAACCAATATATCAAAACGATAAGCACAACAAGGATGCTCAGGGCCGTTAGCTTTTAGGATAAATATTTAATATACGGAGCTCTTCCGGTAGTGTTTTTGATTACTGTTTTTTTGGTTACAAACTTTTGTGCCATACAAATATTTTACTGCTTTCCAGTGTACTATTTCAATGTGTCTCTGTTTATTTTTTTTTAATTCTTACCTTTATTTGTCGTTACTTTCAGTACTCTGGTTTATTTCACTAGGTCCTAAAGATAAATAAAAAAAATTAGCGCATGATAAGACGAAACCATGATAAACTATTTCTTTATTTTTAAAAAGAAGCTCTATTCATT
>JBKCAB010000266.1:0-6686 GCA_046307935.1 Bacteroidota bacterium
AATGGACATTCAAGAATTGTTCGTACTTCGCTCCGTTCAATTCAAGAACGAAGTTGAATTTCGTTTCTCTTTCAAGTTGGCGGCATTTCAGCACTTTTGTTTGTGAGCCGGCTTTCACTTCTTTCCAGCGCTTGGATTTCACGATCATTCCATCTGTTGAAACTAGCGAGGCGCGCAACTCCGAGGTCTTTTTCAGTGTTAAGCTGAACAGCACCTCATCTTCCACGGCATCCGGAAACACCTGCAACTGCAGTCCGTTCGTGCTGTGTGGATTGAGTCGTGCACCTGACCCCAAAGCAGATCGAATGAGGTAGATCGGATAGATCAAAGCTGAAGCCGAACTTTCGGTGCCCTCATGGATCCAGAAAATATTTTGTGCGGTGCTTCGGATACCACCAAATACATAACCAAGTAGGACCGTGTCACCTTCGAATTTACTCATGTCGATCGCGCCATTACTGTAAGGTGAGAGTTCTGAGGCAGGAATGAATTCTGAGACTGCACCCAGGTAACCGGGCATTTTAAGTGGGTGTAGGTACTCTTCCAGTTTTCCATTTGGTTGCAGGATGACGTGTCCGATCGTTTGAGTGAAAGGAACTTCGTTGTCCTGAACCAGAATTCCTGTACTATCGTAGTATTGCCCAATTCCACCAAATAATAGAAAATGTGAAGTATTGTTTTGCGGATCATGCAGCGAAAGGTTCGCACAGTGGTAGTGATTGTAATACTGTGCAAATTCCGGAAAAGCCAGCATCCCATTCTTGTTGATGGCTACTGCATTCAGATAGGGGATGTCCAATGATTTCTGGAACACACCTGAAAAAGCGATCAGTCCCTCTTCTCCAGACGGGTAGATGACCGATGCTAGATTGAAATCGCGGCGGTGCATGAGTGCTTCATCCGTAAACGATGGGATCTGCGTGATCTCGGGAACAAGTCCATTGAGCTTGATTGAAAAGCGGTGCACCGAGGCGGAATACGTTTGTTCAAAGCTGGGTTGGTTCATCGGATTGTAGCGCCCGTCAAAACGGTGACCGCCCACCAAGTAGAGATCTTCATTCAGAAATGCAAGCTGTCCTCCACACACCGCAAAGCGCTCATCCGTGATCTGGTGAATGAATGGTTGGAGCGCTGTTCCGTTGATCACCGCTTCCATAACTTTTTCAACGTTGATGGTGGTTAGGTTGGGAAAGGTGATGTGGTCCTCATGGATCGCTGAATGCCCGTAGCCACCGATCAAATAAAGAACACCGGCTCTTTCGATGAACTCCATGTTGGTGGAACTCAATTGCTCTCTGATACTCGAGTCCAGCGAGGTGAGCCCGCACGACCATTTTTTTCGCTGCACCGGATCGATCACGATGAGTCGGTTGTTGTGTCCGGCGATATCAAATGATGCCCAAGGCTGGCGGCGGTGCAGCCCGTCGAGTCGACCTCCCACAATGAGCCATTTTCCTTGATGCTCTGCAAATGCGAAGGAGTGGATTCCGCCTAGCTCAGGAACTACAATCGAATCAAGTGCAATCCGATACGGAAAGCTCTGACTGAAACCGTTTAGTGTAAGAACGATACAAGAAAGCAGTAAGATCCGTTTCAAGGGAAATCGATTTATAACGCGAAGTAAGGCAGAATTAAGCAACTAAACTATGATGCTTGTCAGGTTTTCAATGAAAAGTTCGATTGTACAATGTTGAGGACGCACAAAAGGTAGGATGTGACCGGTCTTTGGTCACTAAACGTGTGATGAGTGATGAATCGGATATATTTATAGTATTCACATATTTAACTGAACTTTCGGGGTGAGATTTCCAATCTATCCAGCCAATTCAACGGTTATTTTTTTTGTAAATGATCCTTTTGCAAAGCCGGTTTTATAAGGTTTAAAGGATTGTATTACTAGTTGACTATTGATGTAATCACGTTTCACTATTATCAATTCCCTTGAGTCCAAGACTGATTTAAGTTTTTCTTTATATCCGGGAAAAGAATAACCATCCAGGTCCTCAGATGCAAAATAAATTGTGGAGCTTTCGCCAAAATCAGTTAATGTAAATGGACGTGTTTTAAATGTTCGAATGACCATTCTTTTGTCCAAACAACCAGCATCGGAAAAACATCCCGTGTTAATAATAATTTCTTGCATATTGTCATCGTATACCAAATCTTGAATTTGTATGGAATGATCAATTCCCAAGCGAATAGGTAAATAATATTCCCCGATGCGCACAACTGCTTTGAATTCCCATTCGGGGCCATCCTCATTGCCCGCTTGCTTGTGGATTTCGAACACTGTATTGACGTTGATAATTTTCTTTTCCGTTCTCTTCATCCCTATAATAGCCTCTTGATAACCATGTTCAATGCTTTTTGATGTAATGAAAGATGTTTTCGTTTTTTCATCTTTTGGATTTTCTTCATCCAATCGTGCATCGGTGTTGTCGCTTTCATCACGAATTTGCTTGTAGTTAACCCCTTCCATTTTACTTCCCTCGTTTGTAATAACTTCTGAGTTATTGTTACAACTCACGAGTAGAGTTGAACCTATGATAAATAGGGTTAATAATTTCATTGTTTTTTCCATTTTGATAAATTTAGAAGTGGCGTTCGATTTTAAATTTTTTAGAAACCTCAATGACCAATATAGCTTTTTTTATACTTGAGTGTTGTCTGACGGTGTTTTCTTGGTAAATTACATTGCACAATTAAGGTTAGAATCCATGCGAATGTTCTGCTTTTGAATTCGGAATAATCCCAAAAGATTTGCCTAAGGTATTTATTTAAGTGTTAAATGCGATTTATCCTTACTAGGAAGGATTTTGTTGGACGTTTGCTTGATCCAGTGTAGAGTATAAATTCGAATAACTCATCGTAAAGTACCAAGGAGAAGATAGTTCAAAGCATACATTTCAATCTTCACGGATTATAGTTTCTTAAAGGATAATTGAACCATTACCAGAGTAAACCTAACGCACTAGATGCAAGAAGCCATGCAGTACCTCGTCCTCCTTAATTTTAAGTTTGTAAGTGTAAACTCCTTCGACAAGTATTTTACCTGAATTATCCCTTCCATCCCAATTGTTTTGGTAATTATCCGAAGAGAATACCACAGTGCCCCATCGATTGAGCACGATGAGCTCGCTATTTTCTGGTAAATTTCCAATTTCAAACCGATCATTCGTTCCATCATCGTTCGTTGATATAACATTTGGGATGGTCAATTCTTCATTGCAATCCTCAGCATTGATTTCAAACAGCGAAGTATTATCCAATACAAAATAGGGTTCAAAACTCTCTCCGGCGACCTCTGTGAATGTATAATCATCAGGAGGAGAACAAGGACCGCCAATCATAATGGCCTCAATGGGATTCAAAGCGGTGAATTGGATATTAAGTGTTTGCCAGGTTCCATCTGCCTGAAAGGAGGCATGACCAAGTTCAACCCAATCTGCAGAGCCGGCAGGACAACCAGCAGTTTGAATAGCCGATTGCGTGCAAATGGAGCTGCCGAAAAGGGTAATATCTACTGGTCCAAACCAAATGTTCGTTAACGCATTTCCGAAAGATGACATTCCTATTCCAGTCAAGTTCAATTGTAGATTATATGAATTTCCAGGTTGTAAGGGTTGAGTCAAACAGGTTTTTAAGTATTCAATGTAAATTCCATCATCAATGTTGCCATCGAAACCGAGAACATCCGGGAGATTTATAATGAAAAACCCTGCAGAGGCCTGTCCATTGGGCAACGGTGTTGGTATATTTGGCCAAAAAGCCCCGGGTGTATCGATGAAATAATCCGATGAGGCCCATGTTCCGGCTTGCCAGTTCTCAACACAATAAATTCCGTCTTCCCAGACAAAACTTGTATCGACTACCTGAGAAAATTGAGTTGGCAGGCAATTGTAATCCTCAAAAGATGGATTCGGTATGTAGTTGTTTCCCGGATTCACTGCGTTGATAACATTGCACGCACAATCGAAATTATCGTTGAGGTCAACCAATCCATCGTTATCATCGTCCAATCCATTGTTACAAATCTCTTGGGCTGAAGCGCTGTAAGAAAGCAAAAGAATGATGAGCAGGCGTATCATCAAAAAGCAATAAAAATCAATCAATTTTGGCACTCAAATATCGTATATTTTGCCAAAAGAAAGTTGGTTTTTTTGGGGAGGGAAGCTCCATCCTTCGTTACACTGAGTATTGGTAAAAATGGTTGCTTTACAAACCAAACCGAATTGTTTCGCATAAATATCCTCGACGCATTTATCCTTTATTTTACTACTGGCCTAATATTTTCGCGTCTACAAAAAATTCAGAATGGATATCAATCTGGTGGTCAGAAGTCAATAATTCATCAGTCACCGTATTCAACCTTAAAGAAAATTGATCAGCCTTAATGTATTCTTTCAAATCAACACCGGTTATATCCAAATTCAAGACAGAAACATCAGCAGGAACATTTTCTTTCCAAGCAATTTTAACTTCGTTAAGCCCATCAGCGGATATATACACGTTTATTGATTGAAGAAAACTAAAATCTGCATTTGAAGGAGAACTGATCGTAAGACTTAAAGTTGTTAATGTAATTTCTTCTATTAAATCTTTCCTTGTATCGTTTACTGCAAATGTTGATTCTGAATTTGTTACAATATCTGGCGTTAAAATATTAAACGGCAAATTTATTCCAGTGGACGACGGAATCACTTCGGTTTCATTAAACACCATTTTAAATTGTGTTAACTTATCCACTTTTTTACAACCAAATATTGAGACGATTATACCCAATACTAAAATTTGTTTTACCATTTTATTGAATGTCATCTTTTGTTGTTTATCGAATAATTGCAGTTTTCCCCAAAGTTCGTGCATGATTTCGACTAAAATTAAGATGTATTTTAATGCAACATTCTGCTGTACAATAAATTATTCTTAACATGTTTCAAAATCGTGCGTTTGATAGGGTTTTCGTGGTTGTAAAAACAGACGTTTCCGTTGGCAGAATTGATTTGGAAGGACGCCAAATTTCGTTGCGATATGAAGTACCGATTACTCCTGTTAGATTTCTTTTGAGGCACCCTTCGGGTTGAACTAGGTCGAACACTTCCCTTCGGTGTTCTTCATACCAGGTGTTTATAGATTATTTGTGCATAAATCGCTGACCTAAGTGCATGTTTACTAGAATAATGCCGTGAAGCAAGAATTTCAGAAATAGGTTTTATTCACAACGTTTGCTAACCACAACTTCCTCTCCGCAATTATAATAACCTTCGGTTATACTTGTTCGGCAGTTTGGATCATCTGTGTAATAAACAGTGTAAAATTTACCATCCATTTGCCCGTGATTGTATGTGAATAAGAAACGGAGACTTCCATTCGAATTGTATTCTTTATTTTCTCCGTGTGCGAGGCCATTTATAAAGTTCAAACTTTTCAAAATCATTCCTTCAGGAGTAAATTCCTCAATTTTTTGAATGAGTCCATCTTTGAAAACATACTTCCCCAAAAGATGCCCACTAGAATCTGTATTCGTCGCCAAACCTGTAAATGGAATTCCATTATTGTAAGCCTTCGTCATAACAGTGTCTTGTATTTGTGAGGGACAATATATTATTAGATTCGCAATGGGTCCTCTTGCAATTAATGGGTATGCAGAGGTATTAACAAATCTAAAGTAAGGACACCCCGATTCTAATTGAAGATCTGTAAGGGCAGTTGCCCTTGATGGGATGGGTTCTTTAGGAATCTTTATATGTCCTCGTTTATAAATAAAACGTTCTTTAAATTGTTTGATTTCTTCGGAGCTCCAACTTTCCATTTCAATCGTCAAATTGGGAAGATGTTCATTTAAGACTTTTAATGTGGAGTCAGCGCTGATGTCATTCGTATCACTTTGAAGCGTTGGGTGAGCATCAACCAAGTTTAAACTGAACAGTGTCAGTAGAAGGCCAAAAAGGAATTTCATAATAAAGCGTTTGAAATACAATTCTATTTTCGTTTTTGGTTACGTATTTAGCGATTAAACATTTGATTTACAAACAGCTATTCAGTTCTCGGGAATTCTTTTAACATGTCAACACAGGATTAGATTGAAAATTTCCCATTCAACCAATATCCCTTTAAACACAGGACGATTATTTTCTCGTGCTTATACCTGAAAAGGAATTAAAATTAACCCGGCTGGATCTGAGATACTGGTTATACAAGGTGACATTGTCATCTAAAAAATATAAAGAATATCAAGATCAACTTCGACCTGTAAATCGAACTTATCTAACCTCATGTAGTAACACTTTTTTCGCATAATCCCTTTATTTACAAAGGTTGTAGAAAGGTGTAAAACAAAAAAGCCGTCAGAATTGACGACTTTTTTTCTTTAGTAGCTCCGACGAGAATCGAACTCATATCTAGCGTTTAGGAAACGCTTGTTCTATCCGTTGAACTACGGAGCCTCCAATGGATTGCAAAAATAGAAATAAAATATTTTTTAGCTTAACTCTTGCTTTTGCCTATCAATTAGGCGTATATTTGCAAAGAATTCACCAAGAGATGGTTTACTTTTGCTTAAAGTCTGTTTTTGAATTCGAAATTGAAACAAAGCAATGAAGATACATTGCGGGGTGGAGTCCGCCGCGGTGGAGTGCTCATCGGGATCATAACCCGAACAAGTTGAAATAAAGCAATGAAGATAC
>JBKCAB010000267.1:0-2737 GCA_046307935.1 Bacteroidota bacterium
TCCGTGGTATTGTTCAGTTCGACGAATCCATAAAAATTACCGTTAAAGGACTGAAGAATTGCCGGGTCATTTCCTGCTGCGATTTCTGTGGCGGAATTGATATTCGGCTGAAATTTGATGGCTGCATCTTCAAAATCCTCAATATAGAACTTTGTATTTGCATAGTAACGAGTTGTCGGATCTATGACAATGGTCTCTCCGGATGTCAACTCACAATTCAAAACAAAAGGTTCTACGAAAGGATAGATCTTTTTTGTATCGCTTATTCCATTGTTTTTAATGGCGGGGTAGATCTTGATCTCAGCGTTCCCAAATTCCAGCACTGGTATCTTGAAAGGCACCTCAAAAACCCCGATGATTTTGTTGTTCACATACACCCATGCTTGCGTAAAATTGTGTGTGAGTTCACCTTGTGGCATCACATAGTCCGGATTTTCCTCGAGAGTCCACTCGTGCACCTCCAGCCAAACCGGCGCAGGGTTATTCTTTACACATCCTGTCGTAAAGAGAATTATCAGAGCAGAGAGGAAATAAAGAAAGAATCTCATAAGTTAGTTACGCATGTTAAACGAAAAGTATCAAACATTATTGTCTGCGCTAAGATTTCCTGATGACCTCAATTTATCCAAAATGCGCTGAGCCACATCCAACGCACGAAAACCATCTTCAAGCGGAACGATTGGTATTCGATCATGGATTATTGAATCGTGGAAGGTCCTCAACTCCTCTTTTATCGCATTGACTGGCTCTAATTCCGGTTTGTCGAAGAAGATCTTTTTTACAGGTTTCCCATTCCCCATGTCGAAAACGACATCGAGTGGATCCGGTTCACCGTCCACATCCTCCATGCGTACGACTTCAAGTTCTTTATTAAGGAAATCAACACTGATGTATGCATCCTTTTGAAAGAAACGAGACTTTCGCATATTCTTCAATGAGATCCTTGATGCTG
This sequence comes from Bacteroidota bacterium, assembly GCA_046307935.1. Classification (GTDB taxonomy): domain Bacteria; phylum Bacteroidota; class Bacteroidia; order Flavobacteriales_D; family Crocinitomicaceae; genus M0103. The sequence goes on from JBKCAB010000267.1 coordinate 953, forward strand.
TTAAATTAGCAACACAACCATTATCGAATTCGATCCTTGCGTTTGTAATGTCTGGCGTATCACTCACCACTGCCACTCCTGATGCGGAGATCCTTCTTATACCCGATTTCACCACGCTTAAGATGTAATCAATGTCGTGAATCATCAGATCTAGCACGACAGGAACGTCGGTTCCGCGCGGATTGTATTGTGCCAAACGATGGGTTTCAATGAACATCGGCTTATTGAAATAAGGTAAGGCCGCCTGGAAAGCAGGATTGAAGCGTTCAACATGTCCTACCTGAACTTTTACGTTGGCTTCGCGTGACAACTCCATGAGTACTCTGGCCTCCTCTACCGTTTCGGTCACGGGCTTTTCAATAAATACATGTTTACTTCTGCGAAGTGCCTGTGATGCCAGATCAAAATGAGCGATCGTCGGAGTTACAATATCAAAACAATCAACACAATCCATCAAATCTTGCCAAGTATCAAACCTGCTTAAACCAAATTCTTCTTTAACAATGGCAGCTTGCTCATCAGATGGATCAACAAAACCGATAAGCTCAAATTCTTCACTGAGCTCTTGTAAAAGTCTAATATGGATTCTTCCCAAATGTCCTGCTCCAAGGACTCCGATCTTCAGCATTGCCGATTATTTTGATGTAAAATTAACGCTCCAAGACCGCATAATGTTAGATTCAGCCGAATGTTGGTAAACATTATGTAGTTTTCTTAAAATATAAATAAGTACTACAACTAAGTCTTCGATAGTTCATCTAATAAAGCGTCAGCGAAACCTACAGCCTTTTCTGCAAGCTCTCTATAACTGTAATAATCTTTTGATTCGATTATTAAACCTTGCAATGCTATTCCTGCAAAGTGTTCACGTTTAGTTAAACCCGTGTAAATTTCTACCCCCAGATCTAACCTATCTGTCTCATCTTCACTTATCGGAAAAGCTGGTTTATCTCCATTCTTCTTAATTGTTCTCATAATTGCAATATTAAATTTTAGTTCTAAAGATGTATAAATCAATCTATTTTCGCAATCCTATTCTTTAAGAAGTATTTTAATTTTTTGGTAAATTGCGCAGATTGAGGTCGAGTCCCGAATAGAAGCCTGTATCGGATCCTGACCATAATTTAGTCAGCAACGTAATTTGTCCCGTATGGTAAGAAAAATGTTCCAACACATGGATTATCGCGGAGTATCCGGAAACATTAAATCCCTGGATTACTAGCTCTTTCGCCAATTCTTCCTCCGGAAGGTCGGATATCGTTTGCCTCAAATTCATTTTCAAATTTTCAAGGAGGAAGATCATTTCCGATTTCTTGATCTTCTGGTTTGGTACAAATTCCTGGTCCCTATCGCGATTATCCGGTTTACCACCGAGTCCTGACAAGATCCATTGTCTTGCATTACCACATAGATGCAGGATCATGTTCCCGATCGATGGCACATTGCGTTGTGGCTGCCTCCAAAGATCCTCATCCCGGATCATCGATAAACAGCGATAAATCCTAGTGTAGGATTCATCAAAAACTCTCAGCTCGAATTCAGCTACTATTGTTTTTTTAAAACTCATGCTTCAGGATCATCTGCACTCTAAAGATAAAAAAAATGTTTACAGACAGAAGAAACATTTGAAAATCCCTATATTTGCACCCACGAAAACGGAGGTTGTAGCTCAGTTGGTTAGAGCGTCGGATTGTGGTTCCGAAGGTCGCGGGTTCGAGACCCGTCTCCCTCCCCAAGAAAAGGAGCCTTAACAGGTTCCTTTTTTTAATCTACTGAATACCATTG
>JBKCAB010000268.1:0-7431 GCA_046307935.1 Bacteroidota bacterium
AATTTTTCATCATCGGTTCCGGAAAGCGAGATCTTATAAAGTCCCTTGGCTAACCAGAGAAAAGGTAAAGCATCTTTTTTAAGCTCTTCCTTCAGTGAATAGTTCTCTGCAACTTTGACCAATTTTTCATAATTCGCATCAGCATAGAGGATCTTAAGATCGTCGTACTTTGGTGGTTGCGCGTTCAGCGTAAGAAAGATGGTCAAGAAAAATAAAATGGCAAGCGTATTTTTCCTGGTTTTTATTTTTTGTTCTGTTTCTCAGTTTTCAATAACTGTGCCGAATGTAAGAAACTATTTTCTCAAAGACAATTCTGCGTTAAAATATCATTCTTCGGCACTCCTGATGAGTAAGTTTAAGATCTCTTGTGCCGCCTTGGAGATCTTGGTGCCTGGACCAAAAATTCCAAAAACTCCAGCTTTGAATAGGAAGTCGTAATCTTGCTGGGGGATCACTCCTCCGGCTACGACCATGATATCCTCTCTGCCGAGTTTTTTTAATTCTTCTATCACTTGAGGAACAAGCGTTTTGTGCCCAGCGGCCAGCGAGGAAACCCCAAGGATGTGTACATCATTCTCAACAGCTTGTTTCGCTGCTTCGGCCGGTGTCTGGAAGAGTGGTCCGATGTCTACGTCGAATCCGATGTCGGCAAATGAGGTAGCGATTACTTTGGCTCCACGGTCATGTCCATCCTGTCCCATTTTCGCGATCATGATCCGTGGTCGTCTTCCTTCCAGTGCGGTGAACTTCTGAGTAAGCTCTCTTGCGAGGGTAAAATCTTTATCTTCCATAGATTCGTGAGAATATACACCACTTATCGATCTGATCGTTGCCTGGTAACGGCCGAATACTTTTTCCATTGCTAAAGAGATCTCGCCGAGTGAGGCACGCTCTCTGGCACAGCGCACAGCAATTTCAAGTAAATTACCTTTCTGATTTCTCGACGCGTTTTCCAGTTCACTCAACAGCTCTTGCACTTTTTTCTCGTTCCTGTTCTTTCTCAGGTGGGCTAGACGTGCAATCTGAGCATCTCTAACTCGTGTGTTATCGATCTCAAGGATCTCAATCTGATTTTCTGTGTCTTCGGTCACTTGGTAGCGATTTACACCAACAATGATGTCTTTACTGGAATCGATGCGTGCCTGTTTTCTGGCCGCTGCCTCTTCGATACGCATTTTAGGTAATCCTGTCTCAATGGCTTTGGCCATTCCACCCAGCTCCTCAACTTCTTGGATCAGCTTCCAGGCCTCTTCAGCTATCTGTTCAGTTAGCCTCTCAATGTAGTAGCTTCCTCCGGTAGGATCAATAAAGCGCGTGATCCCGGTTTCTTCCTGGAGATAGATCTGTGTGTTCCGCGCGATCCTTGCTGAGAAATCAGTTGGCAGTGCTATGGCTTCATCCAATGCGTTCGTGTGAAGTGACTGTGTACCGCCTAATACCGCACCCAATGCTTCAATACATGTCCGAGCGACGTTGTTGAATGGATCCTGCTCAGTCAAGCTCCATCCTGAAGTTTGGCAATGGGTCCTTAAAGCAAGTGATTTGTCACTCCCCGGATCGAACTGTTTAACCAGCTTTGCCCATATCAAACGCCCAGCGCGCATTTTAGCGATTTCCATATGGTGATTCATGCCGATGGCCCAGAAAAAACTCAGGCGGGGCGCGAACTCATCGATCTTGAGGCCTGCCTTGATCCCGGCTCTTAGGTACTCCAGTCCGTCTGCAAGGGTATAAGCTAACTCAATGGCAGCAGTTGCTCCCGCTTCCTGCATATGGTATCCCGATATGGATATCGAATTGAACAGCGGCATGTGACGCGAAGTGTACTCGAAAATATCGGTAATGATCCTCATCGAAGGAGCCGGAGGATAGATGTAGGTGTTCCTCACCATGAACTCTTTGAGAATATCGTTTTGTATCGTTCCGGATAGTTTGTCAGGAGAGACACCCTGTTCCTCAGCGGCAACTATATAAAATGCCATAATCGGTATCACGGCGCCGTTCATGGTCATGGAAACTGACATTTGGTCAAGGGGAATCCCATCGAAGAGGATCTTCATGTCCAATATGGAGTCAATAGCAACTCCGGCTTTACCAACATCTCCAACCACACGTTCGTGATCCGAATCGTAACCGCGGTGCGTGGCGAGGTCAAAGGCTACTGAAAGCCCTTTCTGTCCGGCTGCAAGATTCCTCCGGTAAAAAGCATTAGAATCTTCTGCAGTTGAAAAACCGGCATACTGTCGGATCGTCCATGGCCGAATTGCATACATCGATGAATAGGGACCCCGCAGAAATGGAGCGATACCTGAAACATATCCGATATGCTGACTTGTTGCAATGTCTTTTTCCGTGTAAAAATTCTGTAACGCGATCTTTTCAGCCGTTTCAAAATTAGTGGCGGCAAAGGCTGAAGATGCCTGAACGTCCTTGGAGAGCTGGACCTTACTGAAATCGATTCGGTTCATAGTGTCAAATATCGCGTTCAAAAATGATCTCCGGAATTCCCAAATATTGTCCTACAGGAAGGAATGCATTCTCTTCCGTTTTTGGGTTCGGGAACTTATTTACACCAATCAGTGTGCGTTTACCGGTTCGGTATGTCTCCAGACGCTGTTGTCCTTTCTGTCGAACCTGATCAAGGAAAGGTTCAAGTGCTTTCTGCTCCAATATACCTCCTGAACTGTCCAGCTGCTGAAAAAGTGACCACGCTTTTTGGGAGATGTTGGCAGTCAACGCTTCGACGGTGTAACTTCCACCCAAGGCATCTATGACCTTATCCATGTAACTTTCTTCCTTCAAGATCAATGAAATATTCATGGCCATACGTTCTGCAAGTGCTGATGGTCCTTTGGATGTGTAGGAGTCATGCGCTTCAATATGAAGCACTTCTGCTCCGCCAAGTAGCGCTGATAGCGCTTCTGTTGTTTGTCTAAGCAGGTTTGTGTGCGGATCCTTAGCCGATTTATTCATATTTCCTGTTGTGGCTGTGATACGACAATTGTAACTGCAGCTGTGTACAGGGTTGTATGCCTTGACCACCTCTGACCAAAGTGTCCTCAACGCTCTGAACTTTGCAATCTCCATAAAGTAGTTCGATCCTATGCCAACCCGGAAATGAATGCAAGCGGATGCCTGGTCTGCAGTTAATCCATTGTTCACCAGATGATAAAGGCACTCATTTGCCGTGGAAAGCATGAATGCGAGCTCCTGTGTTATATTGGCACCACATTGCTGGACTCGAAAACCGTCAGCGAGATAAACAGGAATCTGGACATTTTTCAGATTATCCAGCAATTCCGGTTTGAATGCATCGGAATGGATCAGTGGATCCAAACCGATTGATACGGTTTCAGGAGATACTTTGACCGGTCCTTTCAATACATCTATAGCCTGATCCGTATCACTGACCATAAAGAGTGAATGTATGTATTCAAGACCGATTCCATTCAATAACTCAGGGAGGTTACTTTCTTTTTTCAGCTCAAAGATCAACGCGTCAGCTCCTTTCATCAATACATCAAGCGCTTTTGAATTCACAGATTTATCATTATCTGCAGAGATCCGAGCAGCATTTTTCCATTCATTTAAAGGTCTGTTGAAATTCCTGGTGTACGGAAAATCACCAGGCTGAATAGTTTGTTTGGGAGAATTGGAAGCAGAATTGTAGGAGACATAAATGAGGTCCTCAATTTCATCATTAAATTGCAATTCGCGCAAGTCATCAGATCTCAGGTCTTTCTTCAATCGATTGAGCCAGTCATCGAAATTGACAGTTCCAAAAGTTGCTTTCAATTCTATCATAGCTCTTTTCGGTATTTTTTTACATAAATAACAGTTGCCAGCATGGTCGCTAATACCGGCGAGATTGGTATTCCCAGATAAGGAATAGCGAAGATAAGAAGGAAGAAGAGCCCAGTAAGTGTTACCAAAAGGATATGACTTAAGGCAAATCCGAATGTGGCAAAAACACCTTTTCGGTAACGTTCGAGGCTGTAATCATAAAAGGAGAGTCCAAAAAAGAATGCAGATATCAAGGTGAACGCCAGTTTATCCATAAAGCCAAGCCCAAGAATCCATGATAGAATCCAATAGCCTCCAATGAATATCAACTCAAGCGTGATGGACACGAGTACAACAAATACCATTCTGGCCAGATCAGTAAGCACCTGTAGAATAGAAAATGAATATGAGGTGCCAGTCAAACTTGAATCGACAGATTCCGACAGCAGCGTATTAAAGGGTGAAAGTAGGGTCAGTATGAAAAAGACGTAAATCTGAAGTACCAGAAAATAAATCACACCAAATGTTTTGGTCAGTAATCCGGATAGAATGCCGCCGATGAGAGGAACCTTTTCGATAAAGGACAGCAGCCCTTCAGCACCGTTTGTAAGGGAAAAGACAGAACCAAATAGCAATGCGATCATAATTCCCGGGATGAAGAATTTTAGGTGCCTGCCGGCTTTAAATTCTGCAAACACGATCTTCAGCGCTTCTATGTGCAACGTGATACTTTCCATAAGTGACCTAGCTAAGGTATCATTTCTGCATAAAAAATTTCATGATCATGTACGAAATTCCATAGAAAGCGACATAACTCATAAACACCGATCCGAAATTCGTGTAGCCCCGTCTACGCCAGTAAATCCAATTGATGGTTCCTAGCACAGCTGCCGGTATCAAAGGAGCGATCAATGGATGCATAACTTCCGTGGCATGTTGTTTGTAAAGTTAGAACAGGATAATTAAAACCTTGTCGATTATGAGAACAGAATTCAAGATTTTTTTAACAGGTTGGTTATGTGTAATGGGAACTTTTGTTTTCAGTCAGCAAAAGATAGTAACCGGATCGGGTATCGGCCAAAAAGAAATTACTTCCAAACGGTTTGATGCCGAACATTCAATGAAATCGAAAAGTGATTTTAACGCAAAACCCATGATTCGAGAAACACTGAAAGCACGTAGGCTTAAGGAGGCAGAAAAGGAATGAGACGAAAGAGGCGAGTAGCCTCTTTTTTATTCGATCAACCCAAATTGGGTCAAGTGATGTGTCAGATGTTTCGCATGCAAGCGTAACCATTGATCGTAATCCAGCGGTCCATAATAAGGATGACTGATCTTCAGTGAAGGATTCTCTTCGAAAACTTGTTCAAAATCGATCCACTCCAATAAGAACTCATCAATTGCCAACTCTAATTCTTCATTTTTAAGCGGTACATCTTTACCGGCGAAAGAAACTTCGATGTTCTGAGCCATCGGTTTATCAGAATTCAGAAAGGCCTGCATTCGTTCAATTCTGTCTTCTGTAATTTCCAGAGGGAAACTTTCTTTGCCCGAGGCCAACCGGATAGATTCAGTAAGATGTTCGACCATTCGCTGAGCAGACATTGATCCCCATTTAGGACGCATATCAGCAGACAACTTGTCTAGTAGAGGGATGATGACCGTAATATCCGGTTCTAAAAACGACATGATTACTTCTTACCAACTAAAATATGCAAGCTCTTTGGAACTACGCGAACATTAAGTTCCTGTCGAACATCGAATGGCTCTCCGTCATAGTGAGCAATTTTGTGTGGGATACGGATCTTGGCATTTTGAAAGGAGATCACCTCAGTGAATTTCGATTTATGCGATGTCTTTCTGAAAAAACGGACGACGAGACTTGGGATAGACCAAAAGCGGAAGGGTTTTAAAATGACCATTTCCAGCTTACCGTCGGTAACATCCGATTTTGGAGAAACCACAAAACCGTTTCCAAATTCGGAAGAGTTGGCAATTGTACAGAGCACAACCGGCATTTGTTTGATCTCCCCGTTCATGTCGATCGAGATATTCACCGGATTGTATTTCCAGAACTCACGGCATACAAGTTTCACGTATGACCAAAATCCACGTTTGTGGTATTCGTCGAATTTTTTTGCGATTACTGCATCAAAACCATAACCGCCAATTCCAAGAAATGGCTTGTCATTTACCATAACGGTGTCCATTTCGATGAAATTACTATTGTTGATGCACGCTATGGCGAGCGGTATATTCACAGGAATCCCAAGATGTCTTGCAAGACCGTTTCCCGAACCCGTCGGAATGATCGCAAGCCGTGTTGTCCTGCCGATCAATGCTGTACCCACCTCGTGAACGGAACCGTCACCTCCGACAGCACACACAATGTCGATACCTTCATCGGAGGATTCCGCTGCGATTAGTTTGGCATGTTTGCGGTATTCAGTATAAACAATGTCGTATTCAAATTTGCTTTGATCCAGGTATTGCTCAATCATTCCAGGGAGCTCTCCTTTTCGGCCGACTCCTGATATAGGATTGATTATGAAGCGAATACGCTGTTTCACGGAGTTCTTGTTTGATTGTTTACCAAGTCACGATTGTATCGTTGAATGATAGCTTTCAATCGCCTTTCATACAAATGTACGTTATTTCGTTGATATTTCATCGAATCGACCGGACTCTTTTTTTGCGTAGAAAGTACGTACAAACTTCGTGCCCGTTCATCTGTGAATGTAAGCATGTAGCGGTCTCTGAAGTAATAATGTGTGCCTTCGAGATAGGCAAAGGCTTCTCTGCTGCCCTTATCGTAGTAGGATCTACCGTAGGAATAGATTTTTTCCTCAACATTTAGCAGCTCTAGTGCGGTGGGAAGAATGTCCAGTTGTTGAAACACTATTTTTTCCTTTTTTTTCTCCAGTTTTCCTCCCGGGTGATAGAAAAGAATGGGGATGCGGTACATCATTGATCTTTCGTTGTATAAGGCAGTCGAGGTAGATGGAGTATGGTCCGCGCACAAAACAAATAGCGTGTTTTTGAACCAAGGTTGTTTTCTTGCCTCTTCAAAGAACTTTCGTAAGGAGACATCGCCATAGCTTATCGATGCGCCAATAGGTTGAGGTCCATGGATCACCTTGTTTTTCATGTGTGGAGGAACGTAGTACGGATGATGGGATGAAAGTGTGAAAAGCGTGCTGTGAAAGGGTTGTTTTAACTTCGTCATCATGCGTGCACTCCACGGATTGAAATATTCGTCCAGGATGCCCCATGTACGGTCAAAATGAGCGTCGTTGTTGTATTCGAAACGACCGTAATATTTATCGTATCCGGCCTGTGCTGCAAAGCTGTCAAAACGCATTGATCCGTTGGTCGCACCATGATAAAAAGCGGTGGAGTAACCTCGTTTCTTGAGTATTGATGCCAGCGTCTCGATCTTGTTATTGGCATAAGGTGATGAAATATATGGATTATCCATCAGACTGGGGACTGACGCTACAATAGCAGGGACGGCTTCGATGGATTTTTTTCCGTTCGCATAAGCAAATTCAAATGAAAGTGACTCATTGATCAGGGAATCCAAAAAAGGGGTGTACGTTTTTTCATTGCTATAAGATCCAACAAATTCATTTCCAAAGCTTTCCAAAA
>JBKCAB010000269.1:0-1267 GCA_046307935.1 Bacteroidota bacterium
GGCTTACTCTGTTGAACACGATACTTTTCGAATCTTAAGCGAAAGACAAATACAATTTTAATTTTTTATTCGAATAAGCTAAATTTGAGCGCTTTAAAATAATTTAAATATGATTGTTGTTGTAAGAATAAACAAATGTAGAGCAGCCGGTGGATCAGTTGCTGCTTGCGCTTATCGAGCCTGGTTACTGAGTAGATTGTTGACCGATGCCAACCTGAGAAACAATTGCAAATACCTTGTTGCCTTGAATGGACCTGCAGTTGAAGGTGTGTTTTGTATTAAAGGAGTAGCACCGGACGCCCTTCCAAGAAGGGTTCAATTCGACCTTGAACCTGTTTCAAAAGAGTGCTTCATTGCCATGAAAAACGCCATTGATTCCATTTATGAATCGGCACGGCTCAGATATCTGATGGGATCGAGGTATGTTTTTGAAGAGCAATTCAGAATGGCTGGTGTAGAAGTACCAAGCATGAACTGTTGTCCGAACGGAAATATACCACTTTTAGAGCCCAATCAAATAGAACTAAACGGCCGACCGATCTAAATCAAATCGATCGTCAGCTTCAATTGCTAATGGAATAGCTTTGTCTCAATTCCATTAGCAATTCACCCAACTTGTTCTTACCAACCCACTCATCACCCTCCAAAGAAGCTCCCCAAAAGGTTGCACTACCTCTATTTTTTCTTGCAGCAACATCTTCGATAAGTAGTGCCGTCCCTGTAGAAAGAAGTTCACGCTTAAGTTCCTCGTGCTGATCGAACTTAAGCCTAAGAACAAAACGCATATTATCAAGATCCCTCCTGCTCATTGGCTGAACTGTCATCAAAGCTTTATGCTGCCTCGCCCTGACTTTTGCAAACATCGGACTAGGTTCGGCACGGATGAGCTCACGTATTTCATCATCATCAAATCGCAGTGCCTGAAATAAGGCTTCAGCAGTTTTCCATATCTTTCCATCATATTCGATCGGGCTTGAAAACATGTTGCCAAGATATCCGTTGGGGAGACCGGTTTTTGTGAAGGGTATTATGAGGGTATCATAATTCAATTTCATAAGTATTCAAAATTAATTGATCATCCATTTCTTACATCATCATCCAACTCTTTCGGAAGAATATTCCTCAAATTATCCAGCCCCCACTGACGGATGTGGCGCACAACCTCCGGACCTATATGGATCTTGTATTCAAAACGCATCCAAGTAGCATCGACCTTAATTGCTTTTTGCGATTGGTGCATCGGAAGCGAGATCAGGTAGTTGATATT
>JBKCAB010000270.1:0-1052 GCA_046307935.1 Bacteroidota bacterium
GTCAAATTGAACGTCTAATCCTGCAAAAGAAATGTTTTCGAATTCTGAAAACTCAAGCATCAGTCTTCTTGCGATCAATTCAGATGGATTTTCAGTAAAATGACCAAACGGACCGAAATAAGTGATTAGAATTTTCTTCAACGACAGACTTCTTTTATGCTTTCGCCAACAATTCCAAGGCTGGCATAGTAGTCTTCCGAAGATCCTTTCATCAGTTCTACATTCACCTTAATGGTCAGGGCATTCGCATTTAGCGTTCTACGAATGAACCGATCCAGATGGTTCGCGCTGTCTGTGCCGTAATGACTGTGTGTTGTTGTGGTAAATCCATGGGAATTTTCAGCGCTACTTAGTTTCTCGATCAATTTCTTTATTTTTTGTTGATCGCCAAAGGTACTGTCTTCCACTTCATTGGATTGACCAAGTTTTCCACCGTGTAATACATGGAAACTGGGAGAATTGGACATGCTACTTCCGATATTGACTGCATAAGAATCAGTAGAAACTACTTTCCTTACATCCTCAATGAAAGACTTTAATGGCGAGTTTTCTGCTAATTCATCAGGGTTTAGAAAATGATCATTGTTCGTAAAGTTGATGTTCTGATCTTTCAAAAAAGAATAGATGCCGAATTTCTCAATGCTAATGTAATTTGCCTGCAAGAGTTCTGCTAAACAATACGAATAGTGTCCGAGATTGAAACCATCATTCGAATGAGGACTTATTATCGTAATGTTTGAGTTTCGATTAACAAAAGTTCCGTAGACAGAGTTGTTTTCGAAATATTCAAGCAGAACCTCCTCGTCACCACTCTTTTTCAGACGTTTCGTTAACTTGATATTTCTCTCCAAAGCACAAATGTCGAAGAGGTTCGATTCACCGGTCTTTAATTGGATCGATGCATCTTTCAATGTAATGAATCTCCTTCTCACGTTTGTTAAACCAATCAGTTCCTTCGACCGTTGACCCGACAAAACATCAAAATGAAACGCTTCGGACAAAGTAGAATAATAGAGATCCAATTCCTCATTTCGCTTCATGAGTTCGATCTC
>JBKCAB010000271.1:0-383 GCA_046307935.1 Bacteroidota bacterium
GCAGTATCCATCTGCAAAATTTGTTGCTGGTAAGCGTCCATGGGAGGTTAAGTGCGATATAGCTCTTCCATGCGCCACTCAGAACGAATTGGATGGAAATGAGGCGAAATTGCTTGTTTCGAGCGGTGTGAAATGCGTTGCAGAAGGAGCTAATATGCCATCTACACCCGAGGCGATCGAAGTTTTTCACAATGCTAGAGTACTTTTCTCACCGGGTAAGGCATCGAATGCCGGTGGTGTGGCAACCTCTGGACTTGAAATGTCGCAGAACTCACTCCGACTTTCCTGGACAAGGGAAGAAGTGGATCAGCGACTTCACGGAATTATGGTTTCCATTCACGAAGCGTGCGTGAAATATGGTAAGCGTGAAGACGGAACAATCG
>JBKCAB010000272.1:0-5758 GCA_046307935.1 Bacteroidota bacterium
TTCCGAAATGGGAGCATCTCAGGTTGAATAAGTGAATCATTTTGCTTCAGTCGGAACATGTAGGAATAACCCAGTGAAACATACGGTAGGTTGACACCGAGATTGGGAACTTTGAAAGCGCCATTGCTGAAATGCGTCATATCCAGTCCAAGTGTGATGCTATTGCACCCAAACTGCAAACGGCTCTTCACACCCAGGCAGATCAACGCGTTAAGGTGCGTACTCATGGCCACATTCTTTGGATTTTCATCGTAGCCAAAAACCTTTGTTCCATACCCAAGTCCACTTCCCAACTTCCCGAGAAACTGATAATTACCCAGTCTAACAAAAGGAAACTCAATGAAACCGTAAGCACCCCAGTACGTACCTAAAATATCTCTATTACCCACTGAGCCTCCGAAAAGTGTCACCCCCGTTACAGGAAAACCGCAGGCCTCATGCCATTTTTTCGATCCCTTGGTATGCATAAACCAAGTCAATTCTCCCGCGAATGCCTGATCCTGTGGTAAATGTCCCATTACTCCGCGATGTGCTGCCAGAAAACCCAGCTTTCCACGTGCTTCGATCCCCCATTCAAATCGGGATTGGGAAAAGACACTCAGGGAGCAAAAAATAAGAAAACCGTATATTCCTGCAGTACGCATACCTACAAAAATACATGAATCCAACCTCGTTTTTTGAATCACACTAATTTTTTACACACCGCAAAGGTTCAAATCAAAGAGCGACAATTCCTACCTTTGAAAAATGGATGCACGACTTTTAGCGTTTGAACGCTTGCTCAATATCATGGATGATCTCAGGGAAAAATGCCCATGGGATAAAAAACAAACGCTGGAATCGCTGCGTCATCTGACGATCGAGGAAACGTATGAACTCGCAGACGCCATCACAGAAAAAGACTTACAAGCCTTGAAAGGAGAGATCGGAGACCTATTCCTCCACATGGTCTTTTACTGCAAGATCGGTCAGGAGGAAGGTGCTTTTGATGTAGAAAGTGTGCTTCATGCGATCTGCGATAAACTTGTGACGCGTCACCCGCACATCTACGGTGATGTAATTGCTGACTCCGAGGAAGAGGTAAAAGCGAATTGGGAAAAGATCAAACTGAAAGAAGGTAAACGTTCGGTCTTGGAAGGCGTGCCGAATTCGCTACCTGCACTCGTTAAAGCTGCCCGGATCCAGGAGAAAGTAAAAGGCATCGGTTTTGACTGGGATAACGCCGATGATGTCTGGAACAAGGTACAGGAAGAAATGAATGAATTTCAAGAAGAAGTAAGGTTGAATTCAGACAAAAAAGAAGAGGAATTCGGTGACCTGCTCTTCTCGCTGATCAATTATGCTCGATTCATGGATATCAATCCGGAAAACGCCTTATCGCTCACAAACTCAAAATTCATGCGCCGCTTCATGAAGATGGAAGAACTGATCCACTCTGACGAGAAACGCATTGAACAGATGAAGCTCCAGGAAATGGATCTGTATTGGGAACAGGCCAAACGTATGCTGCTTTGATCACCCAATTCAATAAACAACAAGTACCTTTCAGGTTGTTTTGAACGGCATCCTGTCGCTATGTGAAAGGAATAGATTATCTTCGGGAACTTTACAGTAGGTTTATGATGCGAACCCAATTCCTTCTTCTTATTGCGCTGCTTCTGACAGGATCCTTTGCGGCTATATCTCAGGACCACACGTTACGCGGTTTTATTTATGACAAAGAGAACGGAGAGCCCATGGCTTTTGAGAAGATCAGGCTGTTGAGCAGTGTAGACAGTTCTACGGTTGCCGGTGCCTTGACCGATGTGAATGGCTTCTACTCCATCCCGAAGATCAACAAAGGAAATTACATTTTGAAAGTGGAGAATTTCTCATACGAAATTGCCACAAAAAACGTAGATGTCCCGAGTGGAAAAGGCATTCTTGAATTCAAGTTCGAATTGATTAAGCTGTCCAATGTGAAAGAGTTCGATGCTGTGGATGTCAGCGCTGAATCGAGGCAAAAAAAGAACGAGGTACAGATCTCCCAGATCAAAATGGACAAAAAAGGCTTGGAACGCATTCCGAGTGTCGGAGCGGAAAATGATATCGTGGGTGCCTTTAGCGTAACTCCGGGAGTTGTAACCACTGGAGATCAGGGCGGACAGCTCTATGTGCGCGGAGGAACACCTATCCAAAATAAGATCCTCCTTGATGGGATGACCATTTACAATCCATTCCACTCGATTGGATTCTTCTCCATCTTCGAAACAGAACTCGTAAAGAATGTCGATATATACACCGGTGGGTTTGACGCACAGTACGGTGGCAGGATCTCATCCGTGATGGACATTACATACAGAGATGGTAATCGAAAAGAGTTCGGTGGTAAAGTTTCGGCCTCTCCTTTCCTTGCCAAAGCGGTTCTGGAGGGTCCTTTGTCAAAACCAAAGAATGGATCACCAAGTGCAGGATCGTATATCTTCTCTGCAAAGCACAGCTTGCTCGATTATACCTCACGTTCTATCTATCCTTCTGTCAATGACGGCAACGGGCTGCCATTCAACTTCACTGATCTTTACGGTAAGGTGACATTTAACAGCGACGGAGGATCCAAATTCAGTGCCTTTGGATTCCACAACCGAGACAGTGTGAACTACAGCGTAGCAGACCTCGACTGGAAATCGTCTGGAGGAGGAATGAATTTCATGCTAGTTCCCTCCAGCTCCCCAATCTTCATCAAGGGACATGTCAACGGAAGTGTTTTTGAAACCACTTTCAATGAGATCGAACAAGAACCGCGCTACTCAAGAATTGGCGGATTTGACCTTGGGTTCGATTTCACCTACTTCCTCAAGAACGACGGCGAAATGAACTATGGATTCAATTTCAACGGATTTAGTACCGATTATATCACATACAACGAGGCCAAGAAGAAGATCCAGCAAACAAACTTTTCCAGTGAGGTTGGAGCCTATTTCAACTACCGTCTTGTCAAGAACAGATGGGTTGTCCAACCGAGTATACGCGTCCAGATCTATGCTTCCTACGGAACGATATCTCCGGAACCTCGTATCGGTGTGAAGTACAACGTCAATGAAAAGTTTAGAGTGAAATTCTCTGGAGGGCGCTTCTCGCAGAACTTTACATCAGCATCTTCCGACCGCGATGTCGTGAACCTGTTCAATGGTCTTCTTTCTGCACCCGGAGGATTTCAGGTCCAGAGTACTTTCGTGGATCAGTACCAAAATGAAAATGAGGTCAGGAACGGGATTCAGTATGCGTGGCACGGAATCGGTGGATTTGAGCTCGACGTTACAAAAAACATTTCCGTCAATCTAGAAGGCTATTACAAGTACTTTTCACAACTCAGCAATATCAATCAGAACAAGATCTATGAGGACGAAGTACAGTTCCTGCAGATCGATGACGTGTATAAAAAAGATTACATCATCGAGTCAGGTGTTTCCTATGGTGCCGACCTCCTTGTGAAGTATTCGAAAGACCGATTGTTCCTTTGGGGAGTGTATTCTTATGGTTATTCTACACGCTGGGATGGATTCTCAGAATATTTTCCGGTATTTGACCGCAGACACAATATCAACTTAGTAGGAAGTTATATGTTCGGAAAGAAAAAGGAACTTGAGCTGAATATCCGCTGGAACCTTGGATCAGGACTTCCTTTCACACCAACAGCAGGATTCTATCAGGGTGAACAATTTACAGATGGGGTAACAACAGATGTAACCACCTCCAACCCTGACAATATATCTACATTACTCGGAACATTCAACAGTCAGCGGTTACCGGCTTACCATCGTCTCGATATTACAGTTAAAAAGCAGTTCAAATTTAAGAACGAGGATATCCTGGAGCTTACAGGAAGCATCACTAACGTGTACAATCGAAACAACATTTTCTATGTGAACAGGGTCACCAGCGAGATCATCTATCAGTTTCCGATCTTGCCTAGTCTTGGTGTAAGTTATAAGTTTTAATTACGAATTACGAATTAGAAGTATTAATTACCATTCGTAATTTGTAATTACTCATTAGTAATTATTTCAACTAAGCCACGCCACCATTGCTTTTTTCTGATGTCCGTTTGGATCCGCGACAGGGACTACACTGTATTCCATATAGAAATTGCGCTGCACTTCCGGTAATTTCAGCTCGATCAGGCGACCGGAACGTTTGACTGTGAAGGTCTTTTCGTTCTCATCAAAATAGGTGCACCAACGTTCAAGATCGGCATTGCACACGTATCCGTTCACGGCGATGAGCTCATCATTCAGCATCACGCCACCCAGATCGGCAGGTCCACCGGGATAGATAGCGGCAACGAGCGCCCCTGCGCCATTCGGTACCGTTTTCATGCCCAGTCTCGCTGCGGTGTATGAGGCGGCTGGTTTGTGTATTATTTCTAGTCCAAGGTAATCCAATGCCACGGTAAGAATCGCTTCATAGGGTGCCGTTCCATTGACAAAATCCAGAAAAAAATTGTCAAATGATTGACCGCAGATCGTTTCTAATTCCTTTTTGTAATCACCTTCTGAAACACCTTTACCCTGTAAGGCATAATTGAAATACAAGCGTTTCATCACTTCATGCAGTCCGTACTTGTTGCCCGTTGCTTTAAGGATCATGACATCTGTCACCAGCGCCAGCAGACAGCCCTCCGTATAGATCGACACTTTCCTTCCGGGAGCACCCGCCACGTAGCCATCCAGCCAGGTATCAAAGGAGGAATCGGCCACCGAATAATTGAAACGACCTGAATTATCAAAATGCTTTTGCAGCTGTGCATTGAGTTCATTCAAATAAGCCTTTAGCGAAAATACACCGCACTTCAGCAGGAACAGGTCACCCATATAGGTAGTAACTCCTTCGCAGATGAAGCCCAGTCGGGAATAGTTTTCCTTCGTGAAATCGTAGGGGTACATTTCGATCGGACGAATATTCTTAACGTTCCAGGTGTGGTATAGCTCGTGGGAAGAAACACCCAACAGCTCCTTGTACAAGCTTCCGAAAACATCATAGCTCGGTCCTAAGGTGATCACTGTTGACTTACAGTGCTCCACACCATGATAAGCCTTATATGGCAGCACATGGATCAGGAAATGATATTCCTTTTCTGGAAATTCCACGAACTTTTCGATCTGTTTTTCTGAGAAAGCTTTGAAATCAGGGATCAGCTTATCCCAGTCCGGCTTGCACTCTCCCTGGAACCAGACGTGAAAGAGCACTCCCTTTGCTTCATAATAATTGTATTGCAGACCGGCAGAACAGATGAACGGAGAGTCTGCCAATTCATCAAAATTCGCAGCTTTCAGCACACGGTCTTCCTGCTCCATCGAACCTGCTATTTTCCAGTCACCCGGAATGTATAGCTCCAAGCGCGTTTCTTCACCAGACGTTTCATCCGTAAACATGCAGCAGTTCACCGGATTGACGTATAACATATACTTCGACAAGTAAGTTGAACCTGCATTCAAGTCTGTCGCATAGTACCCGTATTCCACCGTAATACTTGACGTTTCAGAAGTATCGATCTCCCAGCTGTCCTTGGTCTTTTTTTCAAACTCGATCCTCTTTGATTGCGAATCATAGACCTTCAGACCTTTTACATTCTTCGCAAAATTCCCGAGCTCATACCTTCCCGGTCGCCAGGATGGGATCCTCAAAGTCGTTAAATTATTATCGGTTCTGAAAGTTGCCTTGATCCGAATGTACTGCTGTTGCGGATTTTCGATCGAAAAAGAATAGCTGACCATGATGC
>JBKCAB010000273.1:0-3282 GCA_046307935.1 Bacteroidota bacterium
GGATACTCCTACTTTTCGTTGCTGGTTGTAGTAGTGGTCTTGGCGGTATTTGCCTCTGAAGTACTGTCAAATTTGGCCATGGTAAGCATTTTTGTCCCACTCATCGGAAAGATAGCGCTCGACCTCGGATTACCTGTTGAAGATCTGGCTATTCCACTCACCCTTGGCGCAAGTCTGGCCTTCATGATGCCGATCGGTACTCCGCCGAATGCAATCGTTTTTTCTTCCGGTTATTTGCATGTGGGACAAATGGTACGTTACGGCTTCGTTTTAAATATCATAGGGATCATTTTGATGGTATTGTTCTCCTGGATACTTCTTTGATCAAAAAAAAACGGGAGCGCTGATGGCTCCCGTAAAATCAAATGTGTTCGTTTATTTTTTGATCACAAGTTTCTTTGTGACTTCATGATTTCCATCCGTAAGCACGGCAGTATACATCCCGGATGCAACTTTCATTGTAACTGACTTTTCGTATTGACCGTTTTGTTTCTCGATGGTATCGTCGTAAACGAGCTTACCTACCTCATCATAAACCTTGAGCGTGTAGGTAGTTGTAGCTGCTGCTGTGAAGGAGAAGTTGAATTCTCCATTACTTGGATTTGGATAAACCGAGAAAGCGAAAGGATCTATTTCTTCAATGCTCGCATTGTTCAGTGTATTGGATGCAGGCGAGGTGCAACCCCCTGACGTGACCGTAACAGTATAGTTTCCTGCCTGTGTCGGTGTGTATGTTTGTCCTGTGGCACCTGGTATTGAATTCCCATTAAGGTACCACTGATTGCCTGTCGAGGAACTAGAGGTAAGAACGCCACCGTTTATAGAGATCGATGGTGCAGGAGGCGCAGGATTTATCGTAATGGTAACCGGTGCGGATGTCACTGTGGCAGGATTCGCACAATTTGCAGATGACGTAAGCGTACACGTGATCACTGAACCATCCGTTAATGCTGCAGTAGAATATGAAGACGTACTGGTTCCCACGTTCATTCCATTCACTTGCCACTGATAGGTTGGTGAAGACCCTGCATTGGAAGTTCCAGCGCTGAACAAACTCGTAGCACCCTGACAAACCGTTGTGTTTCCGTTCACAACAACTTGCGGAGTAACATAGTTCAATACGGTCACAGTCACGGAGTTTGAGCTTGCCGGATTATTCGTTACACCGGGCATGTCTGAGTTGATAATACAAGTGACTACATCACCGTTGGTTAATGTAGACGTCGAAAAAGTTGGGCTGTTTGTACCCACATTGACACCGTCGATCTGCCATTGATAGCTTGGATTTGTCCCTCCATTGGTCGGTGTAGCGGTGAACGTCACTTCACTTCCTGCGCAGATGATATTGTCTTGATCACTTGAGTTGATGGAGATCAACGCATCGGTAGGCAGTACCAGGCGGTAAGAATATACTCGGGTTCTTTTCGGATTGGAAGCGTTTCCTCCGCCCCATTCAGCGGTATGCCAGAAAGTAGAACCATCCGGGTCGAGGGAAGTATGGGAATAATCTCCCCACCGGTTTACTCCACCAGTTTGAGACACTATTCCCGCGATCGCTGTTCCTTCCGCGTAGGTCATTTGATTGAGAGGATCACTTGCCAGCCTTCCGGTGTAGTAAAGTCCTGGATAGATCGTTGATGCGCCTGACTTGCTGTAGGCAAGACCAATGTTTCCCATATCGTCCATTGCGATAGATCCTACCCAACGATAGTAATTATCCGGTGTGTATATCGATTGCTGGTGAACAGACCAGGAGCCTGTGGCCTGATTTTGACGTAATTCAGCCCACATAATACTTCTTTGTGTATTACTGATCTTAACCCCCCAATTAAGAACGACGGTGTTGTAGCCTGTCCACTTTCGCCATTGTGCGCGGTAATTCAGGACACCTCCTATACCGTCCAGCTTTTGCGTGGTGCCTGGCTGAGCAATGTCATTCCAGTTGAAGTTGTAGGAACCGTCAAATGAATTGGTCGCCACGGCCTGAACGAAGTTGATCGACATGGTAGGTGTCGTAGGTGTCCAGTTAACTGCTGCTTGATAGATCTGTATACCGTCGATCGCTCCACCACCCCAAGCATTGTCAGAGAATGAGAATATAGGACACGCCCCTGTGGTGGGTAAGCCCCCGTTCCCATCTGCATCTGCAGGAAGAGGACAAAAGAAACCGCCACCATCTGGTGGATTGAAACTCGCATAGACTGAACGAGCATTCGTCTGGCCTGCAAGCATTGCACTTCGTTCAAATGCGAAAACACGCTGTGTGCCAGTGTTTGCTGTCATGTAATAGCCGTCATGCCAAATAGAAAACTTTAGATAATCAGGGAATTGCGGTGAGGTAAATGTGTAGCAATACCATGAACCTTGCGGATTATCTGTAGCGGAGACAGCAATGTAAATCTTGTTTCCGCCTGAGTTGCCGAACTGAGCAATGAACCATCTGTCAGCAAAACGATCATACATGACGATCGGGTCCCCATCATTTTCTGTCAAATCCGGATTCCAAAGTGTTCCGAGCGTAAAATTGGTGATGGTGTTACCCGTAACTTTGTCGATGATTCTGCAAGTCGTTGCATTCACCGCTTGGATGTAGTAGGTATCGTCTGCTGCGCCGGATGGATCATGAGGATATGAACCATTGTTTACCCCGTTGATATTTAATCGGGTTGGGGGAGTTGGGCGACCACCGTCATTGAGTTGGAATAAGGAGGAGTCATTGCCGTAGACAAAGGGATCGTCTTTGACACTGTATTCAAAATGTTGAGGCTTCCTTTTCTTTCGGTCCTTGGATTCCCATTTTTCTTCATTCTTCTTTCTGACTTGTCTTTCGATCTTCTTCAAATTGATCGGGTTTTCTGTCGCAAGCTCTATGAGTGGTCTTGAAATAGAAAAATGATCACAAAAGATTACGCCTGATTCATTTTCCTGCTGTCCGTATGACATATGAGCGGTCAGAAAAATGAATAAACCTTTCAAAGCATAAAGTAGTTTTTTCATAAGTTTTCTAGTTTGGTATTAAGGGTTGAAAATTACAGAAGATTACGGAAGCCTCAAAAAAAAAGAACACCTAATATCTCGCTTTGTTATGCGAATGCCATTAAATTTGAGCAAAAGACATTTATGAAAGTGCTACTTTCCCCGGCTAAGTCCATAGATTCAAGTGGTTTAAGCGGTAATTATCCAAGTTCCGTACCGTTCTTTTTGAAAGAGGCAAAACAGCTGGTAGGTAAACTAAAAAAAATGGGGGCTCCGGCTCTTGTCCAGCTCATGGGCATATCAACC
>JBKCAB010000274.1:0-5077 GCA_046307935.1 Bacteroidota bacterium
GGTGTAGTGTTTTAGCGAATCCGGAAACTTGATGGAATCAGCACTGTTGAATTCACCGTTTTCAAAGCGGCGCGTAATGTCATTGTGGTATTCATCGAGGTCATCGTAGGGCTTTTGGATGAATCGACCGCTGGGCGTAAAATATCTGGCAATCGTCAATCGTATCTGAGAACCATCAGTCAGGTCGATCGGTCGCTGAACAAGGCCTTTTCCGTATGTCCTGCGTCCAACGATCACGCCTCTGTCCCAATCTTGTACGGCACCGGATAGAATTTCACTTGCGGATGCTGAGTACTCATCGGTAAGAATGACCAGTTTACCATCTTCCCAAAGCCCTTTTTTGCCGGCTTTGAGATCACTTCGGGGTTGAGAACGTCCTTCGGAATACACGATCAATTTATCGCCTGAGAGGAATTCGTCAGCGAGTTGCTGCGCTGCATAAAGCAGTCCGCCACCGTTGTCCTGCAGGTCAAAGATCAGGTGCTTCATTCCTTTGCTTTTCAGTTCCTTCAGGGCTTTTTCAACTTCTTCCTCCGTCGTTCTTGAGAAGCTGTTCAATTTGATGTAGCCGATCTCCGGTGTTACCATGTAGGTCGCATCGACTGAATTCACCGGGATATTGTCTCTGGTAATCACAAAATCCATGGGCTTTTTGGCACTCTTGCGCATGATCTCGATCCTCACTTTTGTACCCAGCTCTCCCATTAGCTTTTCCCGCACTTGTGTATTCTTCAATCCGACACCGGCGATGTTCTCATTTTCGATCTTAGTGATCTTATCGCCCGGAAGGATGCCCAACTTTTCGGATGGACCACCGGGAATAGTAGCCACCACCATCAGCGTGTCCTTGTGGATCTGAAAACGAATTCCAATACCAACAAAACTTCCATTAATGGATTGGTTGGCCTCATCCACTTCATCTTTCGAAATGTACGTTGAGTGTGGATCCAGCTTCTCAAGTAAAGCAACGACTGCGGCTTCCGTAAGTGCCTTGTCATCCACTTTATCCACATACATCTTATTGACGTAAGTGAGCACTTCTTCAAATTTTTGGGTTGTGGCTATCTTTGACTGATCGACCTGTGAAAAGAGTTGAAATGCGCCGAAAATTGCCGGAAGGATGAGGATTTTACCGTTCATGAGAACTTTGGATTTGTGGATGAGTAAAGATATTGTTATTAACGAAAAACCGGGCCAAAAAGTAACGAACCAGCAATAAAAAATGTTAAATGAGATGTTCGAATAAACATCCAGCTGTTAACTATAAAACCAGTGAAAGAATACCTCAGGCTCGAATTCTTCGTTATTTCGTAAAGCCATGAGAATACTTCACGTATTATGCATTTCCTTTATCTTGAGTTTCTGCTCTTCACCGCTGTTTGCGCAGATACCTGAATTTGACCGTTTGGAAATGCTCTATGCACAAGGTCATTACAAGATGGTCTATCGCAAGGCCAACCGACTGCTCGATCAACCGGAGTATGATTTTTCATTGGCGCCGACGTTCTACAAATCACTGAGTTTATTTCAGCTCAGCCAGAACAAACACTGGCTTGTTCGCCATTCCAAGGCATTGGAGCAGGCCGAAACACTTTTTTCAGAATTGAGAAAGAATCCGGATGGGCGCAAGCTGCTTACGGCTCATCTCTTCGAAGTCTCAGCTCTGAAGAAGGATCTGATCGCATGGGCGGAAGACCTCAAACGTTTAGAAGATACCGATAAATTCAGTGAGGTGCAGGGACTGATCACCCGACTTTTCGAGGATATTCCTGATCTTGAGGAGGAGGGAACGCCGCCGCCGGCTGATCCAGGTGCAGAAAGGGCTTCTGCTGAAAGAGAGGAGCTGGTTACATTTGCCAAGAAATTCATTGGTGTCCCGTATGTTTGGGGTGGTGATGATCCGAGCGGTTTTGATTGCAGCGGATTTACCAGCTACGTCATGAAAAATTCAGGGATCAAATTACCCAGAAGAGCAGTTGATCAGTACAACGCTTCGAAAAAGTTGAAGATCAAAAGTGTGCAGAAGGGAGATCTTGTCTTTTTTGACAATGGATCGGGCATTTCACATGTTGGGATGGTGATTTCTGAGAAAGGTAAACCGGTCGTTATGATCCATGCGAGTTCATCAAAAGGAATTATGATCTCGGAAATTGATAATTCCAATTATTGGAAAGCCCGACTTTACGGCTTCGGTACTTACCTCGAATGACCCGAATTGGTCGGAAGAAGAAAGAGAATGAGGTTCAACGCCATAATCGGCAGCGTTATTAATGAAAAAAGTGACCAGATCCATGGTGCTCCTGCTTTCAGCATGACTGCAGGTATCAACAATAAGATCAGTCCGTAGTTGGCAAATCGCATCTGGAGATGAAAGCGTTTTCCTTTCCTGTCGAGGGCGTTCTGAAGGGAGGCGATAAGTATGGTGATCGTAAGCCAGATCTGTAAGGGGTAAAGCTCTTTCAGTGTTGCTGGATAAAAGTAATACAGAAAGGAAATCCCCGAAGTAGCCAGAGCGAGAATCGTCCAGATAATTGCGTAAGGCGATCTCCAGGCTGCCACGATCAATGCAAGGAACAACAGAAAGCTCAGAGCACTACCTATCAAAATCGGCAAATACGGGATCAAATCGGATTGCATCACCGTCTTCCAAAAAGAAAATAGCAACAATCCTCCTGAAAACAGAAGGAAGATCCAATTGATAAGTGCCGGCTTGTTTTTCAGCATCACTGTAAATTATTTCAATTGAAGTTTTCGGCTTTTTTCAGTTGCACAGACGAGATTCCAAAGTGCCCTGGCGCCTACGTTAGCATCCCAGTCACCGGATTCTCCCGGTGCAACTTCATTCAGGTCAAAGCCAACAATCCTTCGGCCCGATTCTACGAGTCGGAAAAGGAGATAATTGATCTCTTCGAGTGCAAAGCCACCCGCAACGGGTGTTCCCGTATTGGGACAAAGCTCCGGCCGCAAACCGTCAATGTCGAAAGAGATGTACACATTTGGCGGGAGATCACTGATGATGCGATCTACCTGTTCCGCCCAGCTGGATCCACGAAACATGGCCTCCTTGATATTCCAGTCGTAGTGTGTAACAACACGTCCCTCGCTTTCAGCAACCAGGTTCACCTCAGATTCCGATACGTCGCGGATGCCTACCTGAACCAACCGGATCATGTTCTTGCAACGCTGTAAAACATTGAACATGATGCTTGCATGCGACTGTTCGAAACCCTCATAGGCATCTCTGAGATCGGCATGCGCATCGATCTGCAGGATCCCGAAGGCGTCACCTCTGGAATCGATCGCTTCGATCAATCCGAGTGGGGTAGAGTGTTCTCCGCCCAACACAGCGACAAGTTTTCCATTTTCCAGCAGCGACAGCGCGCGTTCTCTGAGATTTTCTTTCAGTGCGCTTTGCGTCGCATTGATATGATTAACAAGTGTTTTGAAGGAAGGATTTTGCGCAATGTCGCCCCCGTTTTCGAGGAACTCAATGTAATCGATCGCTTTTTCACAAAGATCTCTGTTGATGGTTTGCCATTCAGCAGAAATGGGAGCCATGAACACTTTGGTGTTGTAGGCCTGCTCCAGTTTTGGATGGAAGAAGTCAAGTTGTGTCGAAGCCTCCAGGATCGCCGAGGGGCCTTCACTTGTTCCTTTACCGTAAGACGCAGTGGCATCCCACGGAACGGGAATGATCACAATATCCGCTTCCTCTTCAGAGACAGGAAAACCGAAAATATTTCCGTTGGCAATTCCAACACCGTTTGGATCGAACATGTTGTGTGGTTTTTATTTATTTTGAGGGTAAAGGTTGACCGAGTGTTCCTTTGTTTATCTCGATACACTCAGCCAAAAGGCTGACCACTCGATCAACAAAGGAACGTATCGAGGTTCAACCTTTACTATCCAATCACTTCACCAGCTCCTTCACAAAATTAGGCGTGGCAAAACTTCCTTTGTGGATATCCGAGTTGTAGTAACGAAGACCTTTCGCTGCGACAAAAGCATCGATCGATGATTCGTTTGATACATTTTTCGGATGCTGCGCTCCTTTCAAACCGTATTGGAAGCTCCACATGCCAGTAGGGTAGGTAGGCACAAAGAATAAGGAGATCGGTGCATTGTCTTTTCCAAAGATCTGCTGAAGCGTTCGGTTCAATTCAGAGAAGGCCTTTTCGTTGAACTTTGGAGATTCACCCTGAGCCACTAGGATGCCACCGGATTTCAAGGCTTTGTAACAATTGGTATAGAATTCAACCGAGAACAATCCTTCTGCAGGTCCCACCGGATCAGAACCGTCCACAATGATGATATCGTACGATTCCGGTGCGGCATTCTTGAGGAAAGCGATCCCGTCGTCTACGATCAGTTCCAACTTTGGGTTATCGAAAGCAGCAGCGATAGCGGGAAGGAATTCTTTGCAGGCGTTGATCACTTCGCCATCGATCTCGACCATGGTCACCTTCTCGACAGAGTCATGGCGAAGGATCTCACGAACTGTACCACCATCGCCACCACCGATCACAAGAACATTTTTCGCGTTTCCATGGGTGAACAGCGCAGGGTGCGAGATCATTTCGTGGTAATGGAACTCGTCCTTTTCGGTAGTCATCACCATATCGTCCAGCGCGAGCATTTTTCCGTACTTATACGATTCAAGAATGCGCACACGTTGAAAAGGCGATTGAACATCGTAGAAAACATCACCGGTGAAACGCAGGGAAAGCGCCTGATCTTCATCTTTGTCAGTGAACCACACATTGCGCGTGTAGAAATCCGGATTCTTCCACTCATTTGCCTTTTGACGCATGGTTGACATGTCGAAATCGTTTCGGGTGAGCAGATTGACGGATCCACGTTTCATTTCAAGGGCAGAATACGAGGTTGATCTGAAACATTCTTTCAGGTGATCGAATGAGATCCAGGCGTCCATTTCACCGCACGTAAAAAGATCTACGGCAGCATATCCATATTCCGGCCAAGTATGGATCGCGAGGTGACTTTCCTGAATGACCACAACACCCGATACGCCCCACGGCGAAAAATGGTGGAAGGTGGAATTGATGACCGTTGCGCC
>JBKCAB010000275.1:0-2453 GCA_046307935.1 Bacteroidota bacterium
CACTAAAGGCGACTGTAAGAAAGGGGAGCGTCCGAATGCAAAAGATTATTTAGTGTTTACAACTCCGACTATTTTCCTTTTGGATAATAAGCGAAAGATTCTTCTGCGTTCCAATTCTGTTAAACAAACTTCGGTTAACTCTGCCTGAAAATATATATCTGGGTGGATTTATTCCTCGTGCAGGGGACTGCCCGGCCTGAGTCTTCCGCCAATTGAGCGTTCACAAATAAGTGCAAATACTCTAAATGAGGGCGATTAGCCTCAAAGTTGCTATCCGTCATTCAATTTTTCCAAAATGTTTGGAAGAAATTCATCTAGTTTCGAAAACGCGAACCATTTCTTTACCAAATCCTTCAGGGAAGCACCGATATGATATACTTCCTTTCGGTCAAGAATCAGAAATCGATCGTGAGCGTTTTTCAGCGCTTTAATTTCGATTCTTGGATATTGCTCGTTGTGCTTTGCCAGATCCAATTGCAATTGAGCAGTTAATTTTTGAGTGTAAATAGTAGCATTGCAATCGGGATTTCGTTTGCTCAACATCAACAAGGTGGCTTCGTCGACGTAATTATCAATTAGAATGATGGACTTGTTGGCATTTTTAATGAGGTCATTCACGAAAACATATGCATCGAAGAATTGCCCGTCGAAGAAGATGCCTTTTTCAGGCGGTAATTTTTGTTTGTCCAATGCCGCGAACAACTGGTTCACCCTGTCATCTGTGAATTGCTGTTTTTCTTCAAGGTAATTAATTCGGAAGAGCAGATTGTTATTTTGTTGAAGGTAATGCCTCATTTCAACAAATGCTTTCATTATTTGGATGCTTACCGTAATAGCTGTCTCACTTTTTAATATGGCCGATAACATTGCTACACCTTGCTCAGTAAAAGCATATGGTGGTCTTCGAAGTCCCATTTTGTCGGCTTTGGAGGTCACAAATTGTGACTTCCAATTTTCAAACTCTTCCGTATTCAATTGAAAGCGAAAGTCTGATGGGAAACGTTCACTGTTTCTTTTGACAGCTTGATTTAAAGCTTTGGTTTCTACATTGTATAGTTAAGCAAGTTCGCGATCCGTCATCACATGAAGGCCACGAAGCGTATAGATTTTTGTTTGTAATTCAGTTTTTGTAAGTAAGTCCATTTCCAACATTTTACTAATTAAGTTAGTGAAAATTATCGTTTGAAAAAGACGATCTAACAGTTTATTCAGGCTCCTCGGGATATAACATTTTACAGCCAGTAAATAGTTAATTCATAAACCTGGGGATTGTGATTTGGAAAGGAAGGATATCCTTCTTGTCGCTGAATGCGCTGCCTGAGTGATCGATAAACAACATCCAAAAATCGAATGTAAAAATTAGAACTGTGGGTGACAACAAGGTTCCTCGAGATCTGCGTGAATTCTTTCCGCTCTGTGCTCATCCTTGGACATAGAAGATCTGGTAAAATTTGGTTGGCAAGAGAGACTTTTCCGAAGAATCCTCATGTTTGACCGGAAAATCCCGATGAGCGCGAATTGGCTTTTCAGGATCCTAATGCATTTGGCCATTCTGTAAGAATGAAACGTAAACAAATTACTTATTTAGATGAGAAGCAACAAATTACTACGAAACCGCTTCATCCCGTTTCCATCAATGTGCATCCAGCCAGTTCTCACCAACTTCCACCTGTACCTCGATCGGGACATTGATCTCGATTGCATGTTCCATGCATTCTTTTACGAGGAATTTCATGATGTCTATCTCACTTCGGTGAACATCGAATACCAATTCATCGTGTACCTGTAAGATCATTTTTGATTTGAGGTGATGATGTTTCATGGTGTGATGTACTTTGATCATCGCCATCTTGATAATGTCTGCTGCAGAACCCTGTATGGGCGCATTGACGGCGTTGCGCTCCGCATAACCTCGCACTACCGCATTTGCCGAGTTAATATCCGGGAGATATCGGCGTCGTTTCATGATCGTTTCAACATATCCTGTTTCACGCGCATCGTGCATCACGTTGTCCATGTAGCTTTTCAGGGCCGAAAACTGCTCAAAGTAGGAATCGATGATCGATTTGGCTTCAGTTCTGGAGATGTTCAGACCTTGCGAAAGGCCAAAGGCAGATTGACCATAAAGGATCCCGAAGTTCACCGCTTTTGCCGCCCCGCGTTGTTCGCGGGTTACCTCATCCATCGGGACATGGAATACCTTTGATGCCGTTGCTGTGTGGATATCGTACTTATTGTGGAAGGCCTCGATCATGTGTTTGTCGCCACTCAGTGCCGCAACAATGCGCAGTTCGATCTGTGAATAGTCCGCCGAGAGCAGAATATGCTCCTTGTCGCGTGCAATGAATGCCTTGCTGATCTCGCGTCCTTTTTCGTTTTTGATCGTGATGTTCTGCAGGTTCGGATTGTTCGAGCTGAGACGACCTGTTGCAGTGACTGTCTGCATGAAATTG
>JBKCAB010000276.1:0-20784 GCA_046307935.1 Bacteroidota bacterium
GCCGTACCTGTTGTAGTTCCTGCTCCACCGCCACCGCCACCGCCGGCACCGCCATCTTCCTGATCATCGATATCTCCTGCAGACCCGTTACCGCCATTACTGCCGTTTAAACCAGTTGCTCCGACCGTTCCGGCTGCACCCGAACCGGCAGCACCCGGTAAAAGTTGAGTTCTTGCGATAATATAATTGCTACAGCTTGTCATATGAATGGCATAGGTCGACATTCCTGTACCGGAAGTCCCCGGAGCGGTTGTTACGGTTAGATCCTGGAACCTGAAATCTGTTTTGTTGTTCACATAGATGGCAACCAATCGCTGTTGGTGAATCGCTCCCTCCGGATTGAGTGCACTTCGGAAGATCGTTGTTGCTCCGGCTTGGCTGCTTTTTGACCAATTATCTGCAGGATCGAAGCCTCCTTCAACAACTACACCACTGTTGCTCAATACAAGCGGATTATCAATCGTGTAGGTGCCATTACCAAGCTTAATTGTTGTACCTGCCACTGCTGAACTGAAAGCAGTTGCGATCCGCATAGGGTTCGTTTTACTTCCATCACCTGCAGCTGATGCAGTCGTTGTTACATATAGAGCGTTGCACTGTGCAAAAAGGGAGCCGGCATAACTGACAAAGAGAAGGGTAAACAGGAAGATAGTAGACTTTTTCATGAGTGCAGTTTGAATCATTAGGTCATTACGAATTTACAAGATTTTCAATCTCCCGGAATTCTACGGTTCAAAAAAAGACAATTTATACCCTAAATGGATTTTTAAAAGTCGCATATTACCCCCGAATGTATTGCATACCAATGGAGTTAGCAAATAAGTTCTTACTTTTAGACATCAAATAAAACACATTGAGATACAACTATTTGATCATTTTGATCTTGTTTTCGAAGTTTGCTTTATGCCAAACCTCAAACCGCGGTGCTTCTGCAGAAAATGCAGCTTCAAATTCGGAAGGGACTACCCATGTCGTGTTGGTCGGTATTTCGGCGTATAAAAATCTTCCGGAGTCGAAACAGCTGGATTTTGCGGATGATGACGCAGAATTGCTGTCTGGTTATTTAAAATCACAGGGAGATATCAGGCTGAAAGTCTTTCTCAACGAAGTAGCGACAAACAAGGATAAGATCGGTCGCGAGATCCAGATGACCTTATTGAACGAGGCACAACAGGGAGATGAGGTCATCATTTATTTTGCTGGACATGGCGATGTGGACACCTTAATGAACGATGGGTATCTATTGCTGAACCAGGTTGAAGCACCGGAAGTTGCACCTTATTCCTTCAATGATGCGGTATCACTCACATTGATACAGCGCTTTATCAATGTGGCGGCCGAAAAAAGGGGAATAAAGGTGACATTCATTGCGGATGCCTGCCATTCAGGTGCGGTCACCAGTGCCAACGATATGATCAGCAAGATCAATGCGAATGTCATTACCATAACTTCCTGTCAGAAAAAGGAGGTTTCTCAGGAATCTATCGAGTTCGGGAACGGACATGGTGTATTTACCTATTATCTAGTGCAAGGCCTGATGGGCCTTGCTGACATGGACGAGGACAAAGTGGTGGACCTCATGGAATTGGAAATGTATGTCAAGATGAGCGTAAGCAAACGCACGATGAAGGCTCAAAATCCGGTGTTTTCCGGCAGTTCGAATGAACCTGTAGCTTTGGTGAACGAAGAGCTGCTTAAGCTCGCGAAAAAAGGAGAAAATCTGGATTTTCAGCAGCTTGCCGCCTTGGGTAAAACGAAAGCTATTTCATCCGGAAGTCCGAAGATCGATGGTCCGTGCGGAGCATTGCTTCAATTGTTGCAGGAACAGGCTGTAGAGAGCAAGTTCTTTCCGGATGAACTGGATTCATTGGACAAGCTTCCTATCACTACAGGTACTTCTCAGGCAAAAAAAATACACTCCAAACAAGTTTGGGCCATTGCGGTGTCGTATGATGGTTCAATAACAGCATCTTCCTCTGCAGACGGAATTGCGCTGAGTAAAGGAAAGGACATCAAACAGGTCAGCTGGTTGAAAGGGCACTCCGCCGAGGTTACGGCTTTGTCGTTCTGTCCGGGTAACAAACTCCTCGCAAGTGGTTCTGCTGATCAGTCGGTGGTGCTCTGGGATGCGGTTTCGGGAGAAAAACTGTACAGCCAGCAAAAAATATCCTCTCCGGTGACGTCTATCCTTGCTCTGTCTGAAAAACAGATCTTGGTCGGAACCGAAAAAGGTTCACTCATACTCTGGGAGCCTGAGCTTGATATTACTCGGGAATACAAGGTGCACAAAGGCAGCCTGAACGATCTTGTCGTCGATGGTCAAACTGTTTACACTGTAGGGGCGGATGGTAAGCTCGGTGTATTCGACCTTGTCGAGCGAAAGAAAGTAACAATATATAGTCCCGGATCCGATGCACCACTGAATGGTATCGTTCTTCTGACGGGTAGCGGGCAGTTGTTGACTGCAGGTGATAATGGCGCAGTTTATAAATGTTCATTAGATTCCAAAAAATCACTGAACTGTAAAGAACTCAAAACAGATTTTGGTGCGATCAAGGACATTGCCTACGATCCATTTGAAAAATATGCCTTTATCATCGGTGCACAAAAGAAAGCAGCAGTGATCGACCTGGAAAATTTGTCATTGGTTAAACAAAAGTTTTCCAGTATCAGTGGAGGCAATGCGCTCTTTTATGACCCCATTTACCATCAGCTTAAATTCGCCGAAACAGATGGAAGTATTTCCATGCAAGAGGTGAAGGTATTGCCCGAAGAATCATCAGCTGTAGCCATCCACGATCAACTTTCCGGTTGCGATGAATTGAAAGA
This sequence comes from Bacteroidota bacterium, assembly GCA_046307935.1. GTDB lineage: Bacteria > Bacteroidota > Bacteroidia > Flavobacteriales_D > Crocinitomicaceae > M0103. Next base: position 2,830 of record JBKCAB010000276.1, read on the forward strand.
TCAAAAATACAGGATAGACGGCACGTTGATCATCGGACTGAACAATCACGTTAATGAAGTACTGAACACACTCGTAAATGGATCACCTGACCCAGCAGGAATGGCAGAAATAGTAGCGGCGAAACGCTATGCTGCAAAGGCATTCGAGTTGGGCAGTGGCTATGAACTTGACGCGGATAAGCTGGAGATCAATCTGAGGTTACTTGAAGTCTATGAGATCCTGCTGTCAGGTAACAAAGAAGCGTTTCCGGCTGCTCTGGAGAAAGTAAAACGTATTGAAGAACTGGATCCCACCGGTGCATATCTGTATAATGTAGCAGCTGAACTTTATGCTCGCCTGGAGGATAGCAAAAAAGCATTAGAGTTGGCTCAGAAAGCAGAACAACTTGCACCTAAATGGTCGCAGGCATCGGTGAATACGGGGAACGTAATGCTTTTGACCGGTGATGTAAAAGGCGCAGAACAAAAATTCAAAGAGGCGATCACTGAAACACCGAAGGAATCGAAAGGATATACAGCCCTTGGTCAGTTGTATCTTTCACAGGGAAAACTAGAGGATGCAAGAAAGAACCTGGAAACTGCCTTCAAGTTGGACTCTGGCGCTGTGGCATTGCAATCGCTGCAGGAAACCATGGGACGGATCGAGATCGCCAATGCGCGTGGAGGTGCTGTCAGCAATGGTCCGGTTCCGTTAAATGTCGCCTTTTACAGGAACTACAACAACAAACTGCGCTTATCTGCATCTGATTACACGACCTGGAGTATCACTGCTTCTAATGCTTCGTTAACAAAGAAAAATAACGAGTACATCCTTAGAGTAAGTGGCCCGACGACATCTGTTGTCATCTCACTTACATCCACTACAACCGGAAAGGTCCTCGGGAAATATGAGATTCCCGTCCGAGATCTCCCGAAAGTGGAACTTTGGTGGGGTTCTGCGCGACCTGGAGACAGAATGGATGTCAACGCCGATCAGTTCATTTATGGCTATAATCCGCTTACCGATCCTGACTTGGATAATAGCATGTTCAAGGTCGTTAATTACATTGTAGAATTTCAAGACGGTGGATTGCGTTTCAACGGACAAGGCCCCAAGATCTACGATCAATTGATCAATGAGGTGAAGCGATCCAGAAAAGCGGGTGCAAAGGGAGGCGTATGTGTAGGTGCGATAGTACAGAATATTTACGGCGAAACGTTCTCAATACAAGGCTGTTACTCATTCTAGAATAGTGTGGTCTTTCCTCTGTCCAAAAAAATCGCCTTGATCGTGCAATTCTGTGTATCGCTGTGTAAATTTGCTCCCCCAAAAGCTATGCAACATTAACACTGTATTCAACCAATGAGGATCTTCTTCAAAAATAAGCTGTTTCGGATCGTTTATCTGTCGGTTCTCTATCTTTTTGCAGCCTATGGTGCGGTTCTTTTCCTGACCTATGTGGCCATGCGACTAAACTGGACGAACGATGCAGGTATGGTGGACGCTAACAACCGGTATTTTCAGGAAATGCACGATAAGTACAACAGGAATTTCAAGGTGGACAGTGTATCGATGCAAAAACACCGTTTTGAGTTGCTGAACAGGATCCTGGTGCTGAACGATTTTTACCCTCAGAACGCTCAGATGGTGCTTTCGGCGTTTCAAAGTACAGGAGATGAAAAGTTGGCTTTGCGGATGCTGGATGCGGTTGATCAGCGGCTTATGAACAATACAGCGTACAAGCTAGCCCTTCAGAAAATGCAAGTTGGGATCAATGATCGTTCAGCTCAGCTCACCGGTCTGAGTGTTTTCGAGTGGATGAACATCGAAGAGTGGAAATATTTCAAGGAGGCTGTTACAAGGGATAAAAAATGGATCGATTCGGCGGCAAGAGTAACCGGTGTAGAGGGAAGGTATATTGTTGCCTGCCTCGTAGGGGAGCAGGTTCGTTTGTTCAATTCCAGGAGGCAACGGTTCAAGAATTTCATAGCGCCACTGAAAAATTTGGTGCTTGAGACGAATTTGTCCTATGGCGTCACCGGTATTAAGGAACATACGGCCATCCGTATTGAAAACTACCTGAAAGACAGTTCCAGTGTGTATTACCTCGGGCCGGAATTTGCCCATTTGCTGGATTATGACACGGCAGTGAACTACACGAACGGATTGAATCATGGGAAGAGCTTGCGGCTCCGGCGTCTGGTTCAATACCACAATCATTACTATTCGTATCTCTACGCCGCGATCTTTATCAAACAGATCAAGATGCAGTGGCAACGAGCAGGATACCCCATTGACGACCGACCTGAGATCTTGGCTTCCCTCTTCAACCTGGGATATGCGAAATCGGTTCCGAAAAAGAATCCAAGTGTAGGTGGTTCTGTTTTCAGGGTGAGAGACAGGCAATGTACCTTTGGTTCGGTGGCTTACGATTTTTACTATTCCGGTGAACTTCAGGATGTTTTTCCGTTCGAGAAAAAGCATTTCGACTGGTTACCAAAATAAAAGAACGGAAGAGAGGCGTGAATCCTCTTCAAGGCTGTCATTGATTGTTAGTCGGAAAGTAATTACCTGGACAGCTCGTCATCAGTATTCAGCTCGAGCATAAGGACCTTATCGCTGCGCAGGCCATCCAGATCGACGACCTCGAATTTGTAGTTTTCGAAACGGATAATATCTCCGGTTTTTGGCACACTTTGCAGCTGATCGAGAACAAATCCTGCTACGGTAGTATAGCGGTGGTGAGCGTCTTCAATGATCTCTTTTCTGAAATAACGGTTAAATTCAAAGATAGGCGTCTTACCGTCGATCAGATACGAACCGTCCTCACGGACAACGATCTTTTCGATGACATCATCCTCCTCATCGGGCAGTGAACCGACGATCGTTTCGATCAGGTCATGGAGGGTAAGTATACCCATGATGCCACCAAATTCGTCAATGACAACACCCAAATACTGCTTCTTTTGTTTGAACGTGTTGAGGATCTTGAATGCAGGGGTGTTTTGGGCTATGTAGATCGGTTCGTCCAGTATATTCTCCAATTTAAAGTCAGCCTCTTTGTAATTCTCCAAAAAATCCCGAACAGTGAGCACACCGCGTACGTTCTCCAACTGCCCGGAGGAGACAACGAATTTTGTATGACCACTTTTCATGATATCCTGAAAGACTGTTTCGATAGGATCGTCGATATCGATCCAGTCAACCTCGGAGCTGTGCGTCATGAGCGACTTGGCCGTTTGGTCAGAAAAATAGAACAGGTTCTGGTGCACTTCCGTTTCTTCCCTTTCCAGGACACCTGATTTACCGGCATTTGCGAGGATGAACTTCAGCTCTTCCTCGCTGACATGATCTCCGGTTGCTTCCTTCGTTCCGAAGAGCTTAAGCATGAGTTTTGTGGAGCCTGACAGCAATTTCACGAATGGATAGGTTGCGTAAGTAAAGTACTTGATGATCGGCACGCATACCAGTGCTATTGGCTCCGGATTGTTTAGCGCCAGTGTTTTAGGAACAAGTTCACCTATCACGATCGTAAAGAATGTAATGCTTCCGATCACGAGGATCAACGAGATCGTGTCGACATATTCGCCAAGGAAGCTAAATCCCGATAACAGCCCGATCATATCGTCAGTGAGCGCAGCACCGCCGTAGGCACCAGAAATGATCCCAACGAGGGTAATGCCCACCTGCACAGAAGAGAGGAAATTTTCGGGATTCTCCATGAGTCGCAGGACAGTTGATGCCCTTAAATTCCCTTTGGCCGCAAGATGTTCAATGCGGTTCTTTTTCACAGATACCAGCGCAATCTCCGAAAGGGAAAAGAATCCATTTAAAAGTGTAAGTAAAAAAATGACAACGATCTCCATTTCTTTTTCAAAGATAGCTTGTATCCTGCTAAGATCGCGAAAATCTTTATTCACGCTTGCAAATGTGAGCGCAATGATTGCTTTAAAAGTCACATTGTGGATCTGAAGTCATCATGCGGGCATATTTTGTAAAAAAAACTTTGGACGGCTTGTTCAAAAGAATATTACATCTATATTTGCAGCCGCTAACGCGATGATTCGGTAGCTCAGCCGGTAGAGCAATACACTTTTAATGTATGGGTCCTGGGTTCGAATCCCAGCCGAATCACTCTGATCAAAGCGCTTTCCGTAGGGAAGCGCTTTTTTCATTCATGGCCGACTCTGAGCTTGCTCAAGTGAGGACAGGAATGAAAAAAGAGCAAGTTTCTGCATCGGCAGAAGCGCGCTTTGATCCACTGCACGTCGGTGACGTGGGATATTTACTTCATCAAAGTACTATTACCTTAGTCGCGGAAAATACAGAAGGAGATCAAGATGATTGATACACCACCAATAGTTCTGGACGATGTGCGCGAATTCAATAGAACGGAATTTTCATCAAATACTTGCTGTTTTACATTTTCTGGATAGGGATAAACTGAGCATTTGCGGCGTAGATTCGTATACGGGCACTACCGATGTTCTTCTGATGATGTGCGATTGAGTTTTTCCACAGTGAATTTTAAGAAGTGGAATAACCTTAAAATTTAATTTCAACTCTTGAAAAAGTCTTTACACCTCATATAAAGAATGCAAAAGCTTTTTGCTTTTGAGAAAATTCTGAAATTTACCAAATGATCAAAAAAAGAAAAAAATGAATAAAACTATTTTGATTCTGACTGTCCTGCTGATCTCAACAGTTGCTTTAGCAGGTGATATTTTACTCCTCAAGAACAACATGGTTTTTGAGGGGAAAGTGACCAATATCAAAGAATGTGAAGTTTTTTTCAAGGCTGATCGCAAAAAATATGTTGTACCTGCGTCAGAGATTTCATCATTAAAATTTGAAAGTCCCAATAAAAAGTTTGTTCTGGCATCCAACGTAATTGCTGAAGGAGACTCATCAGCATGTGTAAAGGGTGCATCTGATGCTAAAAAATACCATGGAAAAATTGCCAGTCATATCGTGTTAGGCATGTTTCTCGGACCATATGCAATGATCGGAACAGCCTTTGCGAATCCAACACCTGAAAAGGGTGAAAGAACCTACACAATGTCAGACAATAAAGAACTATTTGATGACCCGGATTATCTTGAGTGTTACAAGAAAAAAGCAAAGCGAAAACTAATTCAAATGGAGGCAATAGGAACTGGTATTGGCTTAACCGCGCTGATAATACTATTGAGAGATCAATTTGAGTAAATCAGAAGTTAACAGCAATAGTTCTTCGTGATCTTGTCAAATTTCGGATGGAACTCAACGGTTTTCATTTCATTTCTGTACAACGTTTAAATTTTAAACCTTAAACCTTTAACAGCTAAAAATCTCAATGCTCTATTCTCGCAGAATTTATTACGTCCTTGTAATCGCTGCGCAATCGTGCGATCATGCTTGCTGAGGGGGTGTAAAGCTAAAATCTCCTTACTTTTGTTGTATCATGAAGCAGCCGATCTTTCTCATTGGTTTCATGGCGTCCGGGAAAACGACCATTGGAAGTCAATTGGCGGAGTTTTTGAAGTGCCCGTTTCTCGATACGGACAGGATCATAGAGGAAAAGAAAGGTGTAACTGTTGCTCAGCTTTTTGCGGAACAGGGAGAGCGCTATTTTCGCGATCTTGAGAAAAGAGTTGTCGAGGGGCTGGATCCGAATGCGCTGACCGTTGTGGCTGTGGGTGGTGGATTACCGTGTTACAACGGACTCATAGATGTTCTGAATTCCAAAGGGATCACAGTGTATTTGAAAACGGATCCGTCCGTACTGCTAAAAAGATTGATCCATGCGCTTGAAGAGCGACCGCTCATAGAAGGTATGGGAGAAGAGGAGCTCAAGAAGTTCATTTCCGATAAAATGGAGGAGCGGGAACCGTTTTACAAAAAGGCTCAATATACTGTTGATGCAAATAACGACACGCTGAAAGCGATCATTCAACAGCTTCTTCTTCATCGAAAAATCCGATAGTACCGCCTGATTGTTCTCTTTTGAGCATTAACCTGTACAGTATGCAACTGGCGATCATTGTCAGTACTGCTGTTTTATCGAAGAGTGTAATGTCCTCTGCAAAATACCTGAAACCGATAAAAAAGATCTGTAATCCTGTATAAGTTAGCATTCCACCGATCGTGAAGTAAATGAAGTGAATGTTCTTGCGGTAAAGGAGCACAAGTCCGGCAAATACGATCACGAGAATGACCAACTGAAGGATATGCAAAGTCTCCAATCGACCGAGGAATGTTTCAGGTTGGAACCCGAGCTCCTGACCACGTCCTCCTATGATCAGCTCAACGGCGATCTTTTTCTGTTCAGTGATCAAGTCTCTGTAACTGAGCGTAAGGTAGGAAGCCACCGACCAAAGGAAGAAGCAGCTCCAGAAAAAAAGGTTGATGTAGAAAGTGATCAAAGTGTATGGATCGGGTCTTTTATCACCGAAGATCATGGCTGTGAGTTGGGTGACTAACGGAGGTGACCCGTCGGACCGTTCCTTGTTTTTGGTATTTTTCTCACTTGCCACTATTTCCGTAGTTTTATAAAGTAAAAATAGGCGAAATTATACCTATAATGGAGGAATACCTGAAGGATACAGAATTTTTGGATTTCCGCGATCCGGCCTTTGATCGTTTCACTGCTCCAGTGGTTGATAATGGCGACGAACGAGCAGTGGCAGTTCAGTTGTATTACCTGGTTCGTGACGCTTTTTTGTACGATCCTTACCACCTTGATCTGACCGCACAGGGCTTGAAAGCTTCGGTTGTGCTTACGAAAAAAAGAGCCTGGTGTGTGGAGAAATCGACTGTACTTGCTGCCTGTGCCCGAAGATTTGGGATACCTTCCCGATTGGGCTATGCGATCGTTACCAATCACATCGGAGTGGAAAAACTGTTGCATTATCTTCGCAGGGAAGAGATCGTGTTCCACGGATTCGTTGAGCTGTTTCTGAACGGTAGCTGGGTGAAATGTACACCTGCATTCGATCAGCGGATCTGTCGGGTAAGTGGAGTTTCTCCCTTGGAATGGGAGGGAAGGGAAGATTCCCTGTTCCAGGAATTCGATCAGGGCAGGAAATTCATGGAATACAAGCATTTTTACGGCGTATTCGGCGATGTTCCGATCGATCTGATGAACGCAGAAATGAAAAAGCATTATCCGCACTTGTTTGAAGAAACCTACGATTCGAAGGAGTTTTCACTCAGGCATTGCTGAATGAATTCATTTTTCAGGCACCAAGCGGAGGATAAATCCTCCTCCTTCAGATAAGCCGTAATTCACCCGATCCCCTTTTTGAAAAACTACTTCACGGTATTCGATCGCCTCCGGATTTATTTCAAAATGGGCATCAGGGGCGTCAATTATACTGATGCCCTTGTAGGTCACTCCTTCATCAAGAAAAGGAAGATCGGAAACAAAGGTTCTCTTCGTTTCGTTCGTTATCCCTGCTACGTACCATGTGTTGCCGGATCTTCGCGCCAAATAGACATATTCACCGATCGCCGATCCAAGTATCCTAGTCTCATCCCATGTAGCAGGCAGATTATGGATCAGCTGCAGAGAAGGGTGATCGACATAGTTTTCCGGCAGGTCAGCTAACATCTGCAGCGGACTGTACAAAACAATTAGCAACGCAAGTTGATTGGCAACGGTGGCATGAACAGCCGTTTTTCCTGTGTGAAGCGCATTCCATTTTGTACGTTCCACTCTATGCTTCGAGAGATCAATGTCTACAATACCGGGCGTGTAATCCATTGGGCCTGCAATTCCTCTGGTGAAAGGCAATGTACAGGTGTGTTCGGGAAGGTTTCCCTCACTCCATGCATTCCACTCCATACCTCGGACGCCTTCTGCAGTCATGAGATTTGGATAGGTGCGCGAAAGCCCTGACAAAATTATGGGTTCATGAACATCTAACATTAGCTGATATTTCGCCGCGAGCTTCATGATCTTGTTGTAATGTCTGACCATACTTTGTCCGTGATGCTGTTCCCCCACAGGAGATACCGGACCGGCATAACCCGTTTTCACCACTCGGATTCCCAGCTCACGGTAAAAATTGAAGGCTTCTTCGACCCGCAGTTCATAGGTTTCAGTATCTCCACCAGTTTCATGGTGACCTATGATCTCGATGCCTTTAGAACGTGCATAGAGGACAACTTCCTTCAAGTCGAGATCAGGATAGGATGTCACGAAATCAAAAGCCCCTTTCTTGCCCCAGTATTCCCATCCCGTATTCCAGCCTTCCAAAAGGACGCCCTTTATTCCGGCGTGTGCAGCAAAGTCGATGTAGCGTTTTGCATTTTCAGTGGTCGCTCCATGTCTTTCTCCCGCTGCCCATGTGCTTGTACCCAAATGCATTTCCCACCACACCCCGCAATAGGTCATAGGTTGGATCCAGGTAACATCTTTTAGGGCGCAAGGTGTATTGAGGTTCAGGATCAGATTGTTAATAAGCAAGTCACCCGGACTTTCTCCGAAAAGGAAGGCTCTCCAGGGGGAGGTCAAGGAATTTTTAGCCTTCACGAGGTCCCCATCGTTCCAAGGAACAAGATTTACGTTGAAGCAGTCTCTACCTATCTTTTTGAGGGTCATTGTCGAATAGTCTTCGATTGCAGCTTCATGTATGGACATGAAGATCCCGTCATTCCTCATCAGGGTAAACGGGCAAGCAACGTGCACAGCGCTGTCCGGTGTAGTGCAATAATACTGTTTTTCCAGCGTGTTATAATCTGCCCAGGCCCACCAGCATTTCTCGAGTTCGGTAAGCTCGAAAACACTCTTTTCCTCTGTTAGTCGAAGCTCGGAAGATCCTCTTTGCTTGGGGATGTGATAGCGAAATGCAAACCCATCGTCATAAACTCGGAAGCTGATCTTTAATGTTTTTCCTCCTTTTGAACGGAAAAACGCGTTCGATTCTGTGAAAAAGTTGTCGATGCTATCTTGTTGACCCCACACGGTTTTCCAGCTTTCTTTGATGGTGACTTCCTTGCTGGAGAAATGTTTGAATTCGGTGAGATCCATTCCTTTGATAGACAGTCCGAGCGAACCGTTTCGAATGACTGTTTTTGAATTGAATTCCACTGAATAGAAAATCTTCCCGTCCTTTAGTCCATAGTGCAAGGCTACTTTTCCCAAAGGGGAAAGAATGCTTTTATCACTACTTATTGTCGCGGAGCATAAACCAGCTATTAACAGGCATATCAAGAGCAGTAAAGGCGATCTCATCGGGAATGGATTACTCCGAAACGAGCACCAGGTAGTTGGATACTTTCCAGAACTCGCGAGGATTTTTGATCACGATCTCTGTGTTCTTTCCAACATTTCTCAGAAAATAGGAGCGGGATGGATGGTCAGTAATGAACTTAAGCTCAGCGCCTTCTACAGAGATGATTTTTTCTTCATTCATATCGAACTTTACGAAATAGCGCTCATTGAAGTTGTCCATTAAACGAATGCTCCGTCCAATACCGATAAATCCGTTTTTGCGCTCTATCACTTTGTTACGCACGAGCTCATCCACCGTTCCATAGGTGTAATAAACCGAATTCAGCTCTTCAGTGAGTTCCTCCACTTGCCGCGCTTTTTCCTGATACGCATCGAACAAGCGCACGTATCCTTTGTCCAGCGCTCCAAGGTCTCCCTGAAGGAGTGCGATCTCAACATCTTTATCGTGAATACTCTGTAAGAGATCATCGACCATTTTTTCCAGTTGTCTCAGCTTCAACTCCTGATTCTTGAATTTTTTATCCAGTGTCTTGATCTTTTTCAAGTTTTCTTCTCGGAGGTGATTCAGGTGTTTGATCTGTTCAATGATCCATTGCTTGTCATCGGCAGACAATTCTTTATCCGTCGTTTTTATCCTGATCTCGTCCTTTTTCAGTTCGATGGCCTCCAAATTCCGCTGGATTTCGGAGAAGAATGCCAGTGATTCATTGATGAGCGAATCTTTGCGTACATTTTCCAGTTCCAGTACTTTGATTCGGTCATTGTCAGAAAATAAGGTTCGGTCGGTGTTTTGTTGTGTTTCTCCACCGGAACACGCGGTGAGCAAAAGCGCTGAGAAGATTAAATAGTGTGTGCGCATAATGGGTAGATCTTTAATGGTAAAGATAATCCTTATGTCACAAATCGTATCTTTGGAGCCAAATAAATTACGATGCGTAAAAGCCTGTTGTTTTTGCTGTTTTCAATTTCGCTTCTTCATGTGTATGCTCAACACATCCATTATAAGCTATCCATGCCCAAGCCGCAGAACCATTATTTTGAGGTGGAAATGGAGTTGCGAGATTTCAAGGAAAAGACCTTAAGTGTTAAAATGCCTGTATGGGCACCGGGATCCTATCTGGTCAGAGAGTTCGCCAAAAATGTCAATCTGGTGAAAGCCTCAGATGAAAATGGCACGCCCATCAAAGTGACCAAGAAAAATAAGAACACTTGGGATATAGAGAGAGGAAAGGCCGCTAAGGTGACGGTGAAATATGAAGTTTATGCGTTTGAATTATCCGTTCGTACAAGTTTTCTTGACCTCACGCACGGTTTTGTCAGTGGAACGAGCGTTTTCATGTATGTGGACGGCCATATCAACCGCAAAGGAACACTTGAAGTCGTTCCTTACAAGGATTTTGAAGCCGTTACAACATCGTTGCCTGCCGTATCATTCATGTCGGGATTCCACTATGCATTCGACTCGTACGATCAGCTTGCCGATTGCCCGATCGAGATCGGAAATCAGGAAGTATTCGATTTCACAGCTGCAGGTGTACACCATACTGTAGCGATGTATGGCGAGGGAAATTATGAGGTGGATCGCCTGAAAGAGGACATGTCCCGAATCGTGGAAACAGCCACCGCAGTGTTCGGTGAAAATCCAAACAAGGAATATGTGTTCATTATCCACAATGTGGTTGATGGTCAGGGAGGACTTGAACACACGAATTCGACCACACTGAGTGTAAATCGCTGGAGCTATGGATCAGACGGTTACATTGGATTTCTGTCGTTGGTGGCGCATGAATATTTTCATCTGTGGAATGTGAAAAGGCTGCGCCCGATCGAACTCGGTCCATTCAACTACGATGAGGAGAACTACACCAGTCTTTTGTGGGTGATGGAAGGGTTCACATCCTATTACGATGAGCTGTTACTCCGCCGCGCCGGTTACATTTCGGAATCTGAGTATCTGGGCAAACTTCAGAGCTCCTTGAACTATGTAGAGGGTAGTCCCGGAGCGCGGGTTCAACCGGTGGCACATGCCAGCTTTGACGCCTGGATCAAGGCATACCGTCCGAATGAGAACAGCGGCAACACAACTATGACCTATTATTCACGCGGTGCGGTGCTTGCAGCTGTGATCGATGCGATGATGATCGCTAAAACAAATGGATCAAAGTGTCTCGATCACTTCATGACAGCTCTGTACACCAAATTCTATAAAAAGCAGAACAGAGGATTCACCGAAGATGAGTTTAAAAAAGAGCTGGAGCTTTTCCTTCAGGAAGATATGACCGACTTCTTCAACCGGTACATCGGTGGAACGGAAATTCTACCGTATGCAATGACATTCGGTGCGATTGGAGTGTCGGTCGAGGATCAGACAACGAACAAGCCCTCTTTTGGAGCAACGTTGAAACAGGAAGGAGGAAAGGTGATCATTCGAAGCGTTCGATCAGGTTCGGCAGCTGAGGATGCAGGACTGAGTGTCAACGACGAGATCATTGGGTGCAACGGATACCGCGTAAATCAAGCCGCTCTTGAGGCCACCATGAACAGTCTTGGCACGGGAGAAACTGCAGAACTACTGATCTCGCGTGACGAAGTGCTGTATTCGATCACCGTCAATATGACGAATTTTGTTCGACCTCAGTTCAAACTAAAATTGGATGAGTCCTCGCCTAAAAAAGCGTTATGGAATTATTGGTTAAGAGCACAGCCGTGATGAAGAAATGGATCGTTTTCATTGTGTTATGCCCGTTGACGGTTTTGGCACAATCTCCCTTCTTAAATATACAGATCCCGGGCATTAAGGGCAGGATCTTCAATGATCAGTGCGAACCTGCTATAGCAATCAACCCATTGAACACGAAGGAGGTAGCCGCAGGTTCTATTTTGAACGCGTATTATTATTCGAAAAATGGCGGTTTGACCTGGAAAACCAAAAAGTTGAAGAGTACCTATGGTGTTTGGGGTGATCCTGTATTGATCTTTGATACCACAGGCAGAATTTATTATTTCCATTTATCGAATTATCGCAAGGCAACCTGGCTTGACAGAATGGTCTGTCAGACGGCACCAAGGATTGATGCGAAATTCAACAAAGGAACCTTTCCGAAACCGAATGGAACGAAAGCACAGGACAAACAGTGGGTAAGCCTTAATCCTGCCACCAACGAGCTATCAATGACATGGACACAGTTCGATCAGTACGACTCAAGGAACCCCATGGATTCTACGGTAATTCTATTCTCTAAGACTGTCGATCAGGCAAAGTCATGGACCGACCCGGTGCGTATTTCCAAATTTGCGGGTGATTGTCTGGACGGTGACAATACAGTTGAAGGTGCTGTTCCGGCTTACGGCCCGAATGGTGAGATCTATGTGACATGGACGGGCCCTAAAGGGTTGGTTTTCCAATGCTCGCTGGACGGAGGAAAAACTTGGTTGAATGAAGAATGTGTGGTCAGCCCACATCCTGGAGGATGGAATATTGATGTGCCGGGTATGTACCGAACAAATGGGTTGCCGGTCTTGGTGTGCGATCTGAGCGCTGGACCAAACAGAGGAACGCTCTATCTCAACTGGTGTGATCAACGCAACGGCGAGACCGATACAGATGTATGGTTGATGAGTTCGAGCGATGGGGGAAAAACATGGTCAGCGGCCGTGAAGGTCAATCAGGATGAGAGCAAGCGGCATCAGTTCTTTACCTGGATGACCATTGACCAATCTACCGGATTTCTTTATTTCGTATACTACGACCGACGCAATTACACAGATAACCGCACAGATGTTTACCTTTCCCTCTCACGTGACGGGGGAAGAACATTTTCGGATCACCGCATTTCACAACAGCCATTTACTCCTTACAAGGAGGTTTTCTTTGGTGATTATCTGAATATAGCTGCTGTAAATGGATCGATAAAGGCCATTTGGCCGAGGATGGATACCGGAAAGATCAGCTTGTGGGTGGGACTGATCAACGAATCGGATCTGGATAAGTAAGCTTTTCGATGATCACCGAATGATCCGGATATTGGTGCAGTAAGTCTCCGCGTGATGGCAATTCAAAATCCTTGAAATCGAAACCTGGAGCTACAGCACAGGAAACTAAAGCGTAACCTTCCTGGCTTCTCAATGTAGAACCGAAAAGTTTACCTGACGGAACAAGGAGATACGGTCGTTCCCCTTTGTCAAGTTCATTTCCCAGTAAAAGTTCGCGATGCCCGTTTTCGTCGAGTGTATGCACAACAACTGCATTTCCGGTGTGGAAGTACCACAGTTCATCACTCTTGATCCGGTGAAAGCGCGAAACATTGCCAGCAGTGATCAGGAAATAAATGGATGTGAGCAGGTTGCGTTCCAAACCGTCCAACGTCATTTCAGAGCGGTAGGTCTCTCCATAAAAACCGCCTTCCGGATGTGGTTGTAAACCGAGAGTTTGAATAATATGCTGAATTTCTTTTTCCATATTTCTTACTGGATCGGTCCTCTTCGGAACTGAGTTTCCTTCCGTTGAACGTTTGGAAAGAAATACTTGAGATCAATAGCCAAAAATGATCCGTCCACTTCACTGTAAATCGTGTTCTTGTAGCCTTGGTTGGTGTATTGGGCAACCATCGTGAAAACAGGAGCAAAGGGAACTCTACCTGAACCGCCGAGGTAGAAGAAACCTGATTTCTCCGTTCTGAATTCAAATCCAATGTTGGCATTAAGGTCAAATCCGATCTTTCTGCCTACCCGTCCTGTGTGTGTAAATGAGTGCTTTCCTCCCGGAAGGGTGAGAATACCTACGTCTGTTGGTTTAAAAGTGGCCGCAATTCCTAAAGAGGCGTTCATGTAGATCTGTCGGGTGAGTTGAACATAAACGAGTCCATTCACAGGAATGTCATACGATATGAAAGTCAGATCATTCGTGCCATAAATGTTAGAGTCTACTACAGCCATGCTCACATCGAATTCCCGCTGAAGGTAATTGATACCGGTTTCCAATGCCAGCAATTTGGTCAGACCTGCGCGAACCGTTCCGCCAAATGAATAGCCCAGCCGCTGTGTGACGGTTGAACTGAACTCATTTTGTTCCAAAAGTGTCACGGGTTCACCAATAAATCGGGTAGGGAAGATCGTTTTTACCTGAAAACCAAAATAGGAAGGAAAACGCTCTTTTTTACGCATCTCTTGTCCCATTCCTGCCGTGGAAAGCATGGAAAGCAGTATAGCAGCTGCGTAACGGAATTTCATGATATCAAAAGAAGCAAAAAAGATCCATATGCCGATGAATATTGAGCGTAGCGTATTTTTCCGGTAACAATCGGTGAAGAACACATCTTATCCCGTGATCCATTCTGTGACGTACTCAATGGGTTTTCGGTGAGCTTTTGGCCATTCTACGGATGGATAGCCGATGTAAAACAGTCCTAGGCATTTATCTTTCTCTCCGATTCCGAGAAACTTGTTCATTTTTTCGTGATAGATCAATTTCGGAGTCGACCAGAAACCACCTAGTCCGTATGCTGTGCAACTCAAATGCATGTTTTGGACAGCGCAGGCCACGGCTTCGATCTCTTCGATTTCGAGGATCTTTTCTTCGTGTTGTCGTTCCATACAAATTGCTATGATCACAGATGCCGCGAGTGGTCTTCGGATCAGCTTGGCCAGCTTCGCATCGTTTTGCTGTTCAACAGGTGTAATTTCTAAGTATGTTTTCCCTAGAAAATCGGAAAGCTTTGTACGTCCATCTTCCATGAAGACCTTGAAACGCCATGGTTGTGTATTACCGTGTGTAGGGGCCCACAATGCATTATTAAGAATTACCTCAATTTGTTCATGGTGCACCTTTCTCTCGGAATATTGTTCCGGATAGATCGTTCTCCTGGAACGGATCAGCTCATTGATCTCTGAAAGATTGAAACGCATAGTGTGAGAATTCACACAAATGTAAGCATAATGTTGTGCGTTTTTATCGGCGCTGATCCTTCATTTTCAAATGAGCCTCACGGATGAAAAAGAAGGTTTTATCAATGGTTTCGTATTGCCCGTTTGGTAAAGGTGTTAGAGCCGGAGCTGCTACAACGTGTCCGGTTTCGTCGATCAAAACGTACTGAGGAAAAGTTTGCACCTTCATTTTACCGAAAAATGCGTTATCCGGTTCCAGGTTGAATTTTTCCCATGGTATGCTACTCAATTCATCGGAGGAGTTTTGACTGCTGTTACTGACACTGATAAAGGTCACATCCTCTTTGTACTTTTCGTGAAGTTTAAGTAACGGTTCGATCTGTAATGTCGATTTTTCTCCGGAAGGGTCAAGAAAATGAATGTAAAGGAACTTACCGGAATAGGAGGCCAATGTTTTGATCTCTCCATTCGAATTCATGATGGCAAAATCGGGACATTTTCCACCGGGAACAAGGTCTGTCAGCCGTGCGATTGTATTGCGCGCGATCACTCCGTTGGCTGCAAACAGGCTGTGATTGGCCACACTATCCAGAATGGTCAGAATATTCGTCTGAGGGAAGTCATTGGTGTAAAATGACTCGCTCAGTGCTTTTATCATGACCATTTCTCGGATGCGCACGTTAATCAAAGTGTATTCCGATCCCAGAGCCCGCATGACCAGTGTCGGACTGCTCTTTAACACACCGAGATACACCCGGTTATTCGTTTCCATAGATAATCTGGGAATCATCTTTTCGTAGAACGATGAGAAGTAGGACATGTAAGCGTCATTTCTGTAGGAGACCGGAAAATTCTTGAGGTAAAAGTCATGTTTTTCGTATCTGTTGCGTTCTGCAGCATATTGCATATTGTCCAGCTGAGCGATCGAAAAGCGGACATACGTGCGGAAGAAAACATCGGCTATATCCTTTGAATAAGCCTTTTCGACATTGGCTTTGAATTCATCCACCTTTTTGGCGAATTCCATTGGTTTGTGTGTCTTTAGAACGAAGTTATTTCCAAGGAAATCGTCCTGCCACCTGAGAAAACTCAAGATCTTGTAGTTGATATCAGTGGAATCCAACTCAAAGAATGTGACTTCCACAAGATTGCCATTTGGTCGGTAAGGTTCGTAAGGATCTTTGTCCGGGATGTAAATATCATAGGTAGTACCCGGATTGATGTAGAAAAAGGTTTTGTTCCGGTTTGCGCGGATGACGATACGTTGAGTTTCTTCTGCAAAGAAGGTCATTGAGAAGGTGCTGTCGCTTTTCACTGAGGTCTTTGCGATGGAACGTTCCTTCATGCTCAGGTAATCCTCGATCTCAAAAAGCTCCAGTTCAGCGCCGACGTAAGCGGGTGCGAAACCTTTGATCGTCACAGTTTTCTTATCCTGACCGAACGTAGGTAAGGAGATAAAGAATGCTAGGAAGAGGATCAGCCGGTTCATATGTATGTGTGTCGGATACCTGACAGATAATGTGCCAAATACTAAACGAGTTGATCAACATTGGTTACAAAAACTGAAATATCACCGCCATTCCGAAAGATCTCCCGTACGATGGTTGAGTTGATCGCGGCGTATTGCTGGTCTGTCAGAAAGAAAACGGTTTCTATTCCGGAAAGGTCACTGTTCATGTGCGCAATGGATCGTTCGTATTCAAAGTCTTTGGTGTCGCGCAGTCCGCGTACGATGTATTGTGCTTCGGTTTCTTTACAAAATGTGATCGTCAGGCCGGAATAGGTTTCTATACGCAGTTTGGGTTCATTGGGAAACAGTGAGCGGATATGTGCTTTTCTTTTTTCCAGCTCGAAAAGGTACACTTTGGTTGAGTTCACACCGATACCGATGATCAGCTCGTCAAAAAGTGTCAGTGCTTTTCTGACAACAGCTTCATGGCCTTTGGTGAATGGATCGAAGGATCCCGGAAAAAGTCCCGTTCGTTTCATGAGTCAAGAATGCGTTTCGTTCCTAAAGAAACTAAAGTACACGTTTCCGTAATTACGGACAAAATCGAAATGGGTTATCTTTTCCAGAACAGTTTCTTTGCCGTGTTCAATGACAAGTAATCCTCCG
The DNA here is from genome assembly GCA_046307935.1 of Bacteroidota bacterium. Lineage (GTDB taxonomy): Bacteria > Bacteroidota > Bacteroidia > Flavobacteriales_D > Crocinitomicaceae > M0103. The sequence goes on from JBKCAB010000276.1 coordinate 20,026, forward strand.
GGATTGAGCAGGTTTCGCTCAAATACCAGCTCAGCAAGTGCGGCATGGTGTTTAAAAGCGTAGGGAGGGTCTGCAAAAATCAGATCATATTTTTCTTCGGTAAGTTTCAGGAAATGCAGGATATCCATACGCACAGTCCGTATTTCATCCTGGATCTTCATCTCTTCTGCATTTTTGCGAATAAAACGCAAACAGTTCAGGTTGATGTCCACGGCGGTTACAAATCCCGCCTCCCTGGAAAGCAGCTCGAAAGAAATGTTACCCGTACCAGCGCACAGATCAAGAACGTTCAGGTCATTCAGTTCCATCTGGTGCTCCAGGATATTGAAAAGTCCTTCTTTTGCGTAATCAGTAGTTGGACGTGAAGGGAAATTCTTCGGGACACTGAATCGGCGGGCTCTCAGTTTTCCACTGATTATACGCACAACTGATGGGCTTTAAGTGTGTAGGTCTGATCCACAGTGATTTTTAATTCACCAAGATTTTGAATGCGTTGGATTTTCTCTGTAAGCTCATCCGCATTTATATCAGAACCAACACCTGATGTAAGGATAAGGTTCCCGGATCTATCCAGCAGCTCTTTCTGCTGAAGTGTGAACATGAGGTTGTATAGGATGTCATCGGTATTGCCATGATCGAACGTGGAGTAAAAAATCAATTTACCCTGATCTGCGATCAGCAGCTGAAAATGCTGACGGTAAACGGAGATTAGGATCTTCAGTCTGAACGGAGTGTGGTGCATGAAGGAGCGCAAAATGA
>JBKCAB010000277.1:0-4523 GCA_046307935.1 Bacteroidota bacterium
GAGAAAGTAAACCGCTATAATAACCAAGAAACGCATTATCAAAAAAACAATATAAGATCCGCAATGTTTAGTTTTCAATCTCTATTCTTTCAATTCTCAATTCTTCAACCCTTTGCGCCTTTTCTTCCAGTTTTGCTGTGATGAACCAAACTAATCCAACGATCACGATCGTGTAAACCAATACCTTCAGGATATACATCCTGCTGGCCTTTTGGGGCTGGTATTTTCGGAGGTTAATGTTACCCTGACGCACAGCAATGAAATTACGCCAAATATTTTAATTTTGAAAGATGAAATCCAAGGGACATGTTCTGGTCACCGGTGGCGCAGGTTACATCGGCTCTCACACGGTCGTTGAACTTGTTGATGCAGGCTATGTACCTGTCATCGTGGATGATTTCAGAAATGCAAACCGTATTGTTCTGAAAGGCCTTGAAAAGATTCTCGGAGAACTGCCCGAATTTGTCGAAGCGGATATTTGCTCGCATGAAGAACTCAACATCGTTTTTGAACGTTTTGCTTTTGTCGGTATCATTCATTTTGCGGCGTATAAAGCAGTTGGAGAATCTGTTCGAGAACCACTGAAATATTATAAAAACAATCTTAGTGGTCTTATAAACGTTCTGGAACTTGCAGCCTCTTATAATGTGCGTCCATTCGTATTTTCGTCCTCATGTACGGTTTACGGAGAACCCTCGGGGAAGATTGAAGTTGACGAAGATACGCCGGTTGTCAAAGCAAATTCGCCTTACGGCAACACCAAGATCATCGGTGAACAGATCATTTCCGATTTATTTCGAGCTGATCCGTTGTTCCGCATGATGAGCCTGAGGTATTTCAACCCGATCGGCGCACACCCTTCCGGATGGATCGGTGAGTTTCCGATCGGTCGTCCAAACAATCTTTTACCTTTCGTCACACAAACTGCCATCGGTAAACAAGAAATACTGACCGTTTTCGGGAATGACTATCCAACACCAGACGGCACTTGCATCCGCGATTACATTCATGTATGTGATTTGGCGTCCGCCCATGTCAAAGCACTGGATCGTCTAATTCAACTAAGCAGCGGATGCAATGAATTCGTGAATATAGGAACAGGCAAAGGTACCAGCGTACTTGAGCTCATAAACACCTTTGAAAAAGGAAGCGGCGAATCCCTGAAATGGCAATTCGGTCCCAGAAGATCAGGAGATGTCGTTGCGATCTATGCAAACGCAGACCGTTCCAAAACAATACTGGATTGGGAGCCTGTATTTACAGTCGAAGATGCCGTAAGAGACGCTTGGAACTGGGAGCAAAATCTTGCTACACATGCATAAACTCGTCACCATATTGGTCTTTATAATGCTCTGTTCATCCGGGCTTTTCGCACAAAACATCCGACCAGAAGCACATGAGATCTCGCGATTCCGACCGGGCACGATGTGGTTCTTTACCGGTTTGCGACCAGCACAAGCTGAAAAAGTCAGAAAATATGACCGACTGGTATTTGACCTTACGTACAATGACTGGAACGGTGACCTCAAACCACTGGGAAATGATTGGCGATCAATCGGTTTGAACACCAATCTTTTGTTCGATATACCTTTGAACAAAGGAAACACTATTTCTCTGGGAACAGGAGTCTGTCATTCCTTCTTTAGGATCAGTTGCCCCGGAAGACAGTTCACCGCTGACTCCACTCAACTGTACACGCAAATGGTCTATCATGCAGACCAGAACCCCACAACTACCAAACGTTTCCTTGGTGGACAATCTTTTGGAATTCCTGTTGAATTTCGATTTCGTTCAAAAGGTTGGAGACATATTAAGTTCCATGTAGGTGGCAAGCTTGGTTATGAGTTCAGTCAATACGCCATGACGATCACAAAAACAGATAACGGACGATTTATAGCGAAAGACCATGGTCTGCCTGATCCAACGAGATTGATTTATAGTGCACATTTTAGGATCGGGATAAGGAACTGGGCTTTTTACGGATCATACAATCTCAACAAACTTTTTAGCAATGTGGCCAGTCCTCAGCTGAATCTGATTCAGGTTGGATTGAGCATTTCCCTCTTCTGATTCATGTATTTCATCGATACCCATACACACCTCTTTTTGGATGCCTTTGATGGGGATAGAGATGTTGCCGTACAACGTGCAATCGACTCGGGTGTCGAACTCATGTTGCTTCCCAATGTAGATATAGAAACCATTGTTCCCATGCACAATCTGTGCAATACCTTTCCCAAAAACTGCTTCCCAATGATGGGACTGCATCCCGGATCAGTGAATGAAAGGTGGGAAGAAGACGTGGAAACTGTTATAAAACACCTGTTTGAAGGAGAAACATACATTGCAGTAGGTGAGATCGGTATGGACCTCTACTGGGACAAAACCTTCATTGAACAGCAACGGATCGTCTTTCGCCGACAAATACAATGGGCCAAACAACTTGGACTACCGGTGGTTATTCATGCAAGAGAGGCTTTCGACGAGATCTTCTCGATCGTAGATGAGCTGAACGGTCCGGAACTTAGGGGAGTCTTCCACTGCTTTACAGGCAACGAGGAACAAGCGAGACACATACTCAATTACAGAGGGTTCAAACTTGGGATCGGCGGCGTGGTAACCTACAAAAAAGCAGGGCTGGATGAAGTGCTGTCGCAACTTACACTGGAGGATCTGGTACTTGAAACGGATGCTCCTTACCTTCCCCCTGTTCCTCACAGAGGAAAACGAAATGAAAGCGGATTCCTTTTACATGTAGCAAATAAAGTGGCTGAGATTTTCGGAGTATCAACAGAGAAAGTAGCTGAAATAACCTCTTCCAATGCATTCGAAGTGTTTGACAAGATCCCTTCAATCAATGAAGTACACCAAACACTAAAAGAAAGTGATCTGCCGAAGGACGATTTGAATTAACTTTTATACTATTAATGAAAGAAAAACCCAGCGTACTGATCATTTACACCGGAGGTACCATTGGTATGATCAATGACCTGGTGACTGGAGAACTGAAGAGCTTTGATTTCGAGCACATCTACGATAACGTGCCGGAATTGAATCGACTCAATGTGGACCTGTCGACCGTGAGTTTCAGTCATCCTGTTGACTCATCAGAAATGGATCCTACTCTCTGGAGAGAAATGGCAAGAACGGTCTTTGACAATTATGCGCTTTATGACGGTTTTGTGATCCTTCACGGATCTGATACGATGGCATTCTCCGCATCTGCACTCAGCTTCATGCTGCAGGGGCTTAGCAAACCCATCATCTTAACCGGATCGCAGTTGCCCATCGGAACGATACGCACCGACGGCAAAGAGAATCTCATCACAGCGATCGAAATAGCAGCGGCGAAAGATGAAAAAGGGGAAGCAGTAGTGCAGGAAGTTGCCGTTTACTTTGAGTATTCGCTCTACAGGGGAAATCGAAGTGCAAAGATCTCTGCCAATCAGTTTGAGGCTTTTGACTCACCAAACTACCCGCGACTGGCCGTTGCTGGTGTGAATATCGAATACCGTACTGAAAGAATGCTGCGTTCAACCAAAACCCTACGCTATCTTCCGGAAATGAACGACCGCATTGGACTGCTTAAGATCTTTCCGGGCTTCAAACCCGAAATATTCTCTGCTTTATTCGACCGTGACAATACGGATGCTGTCGTACTGGAAACATTTGGATCGGGAAATGCGCCTTCAAACCCGGAACTCAGAAAAATGATCACGGACTATATTGCAAACGGCGGCACGGTGCTGAATGTGACCCAATGCAGCTCCGGTTCAGTTCAGCAAGGCAAATACCAGACGAGCTCCTTCTTTCAGCAAGCGGGCGTTATCAGTGGTGGTGATATGACCACCGAGTCGGCAATAACCAAACTAATGCACCTGTTGGCAAACGTACATGCACCCGAACGGATCAAAACCATGCTCGAAGATGATCTAGTTGGTGAGCGCACAACTTTAAGAAATCGTTAAAAAAAATACAGAGCTATTTTTTTTGTACTTTAGACCCCCGATTTGAGCAGCGGCTTGAATCTTTGAATTGAGGAGAGGTGTCCGAGTGGTTGAAGGAGCACGCCTGGAAAGTGTGTATACGCCAAAAGTGTATCGAGGGTTCGAATCCCTCTCTCTCCGCAAGGGCTTGAAAAAGTCCTGAAAACGATCAACTATTGACGAACATTTATTGTGTTGGCCGCAGTGTGATGTTTTTTTTTATTTTTGGCTAATTTTAAAACGAAAAGAGTACGACTTAAATTAATTTTTTGAACATGAAAAAAGTATTTAGTTCTTTAGCTATCGCAGCATTTTTGACATTCGGTTTGAATAATGTCACAACTGCACAGGAAGGAGATTCAGCCGCTGCAGCGCCTGCACCCGCTCAAACAGAAGTATCTGATGCTGCCAAAGATGGCGCAACTACCGAAGCAGCTCAGGAAGAAGAAGCTCCCGAGCTTGATTTCGTTCAAACCATGAAGCAGAAGTTCATCGAAGGTGACCCACTTTGGATGACGCCGGTATTGATCTGTATGG
>JBKCAB010000278.1:0-4074 GCA_046307935.1 Bacteroidota bacterium
TCCGATACAGTTGTCAAGGTCATAAAAAAATACCAGCCGACCTATATCTTCATCGTAATTGGGTTGAATGAATTGCATGTGAGAGACCTTGAAAAAAGACGCGCTGCCGCACAAATTCTGGCTAAAAAAATCGAAGGCATCCCTTACACCTGGATCGGTCCGGCCAATTTTCGGGAAGATTTCGGGATCAATCAGGTTTTCAAAGAGTCGGCCGAACCAGGAACATTCTTCCTGAGTAAGTACTTGAATCTGCCCAAAGGAGGTGATAACAGGCATCCGAATAAAACGGGTTACCGGATCTGGATGGATACACTGGCGATCTGGCTTCAGACCGAAGCGAAATACAAGATCCGAATGAATCAGCCGGTTACACGGAACAGGTCCTACAAAGCGAAAATTATTAACCTCAATGCGGCAAGATATCGTGGGTATTGATCTGTCGCAACTGTTCAGCTGGAAAGCCTTTCAGGAAGCATTTATGTATTCCTTTGAAAAGCCCTGGTTCTTTACTGAATTCAGCTTCCTATTCGTTTTTGGGATCTTTCTGCTTCTGTATGCCTTTTTGGTCAACCAGAACTTTTGGCGAAAGCTTTACATTATTGCGTTCAGCTTATTTTTCTATTACAAATCCAGCGGCCCGTTCATCGGTCTTTTCGCGCTGATGATCATAAGTGATTACATTTTTGCCATACAAATTCACAAAGCGGACGGGGTCAAAAAAAAGATCTACCTGATTCTTGCGCTGGTGTACAGTTCCTCCTTCCTCCTTTATTTCAAATATTCCAACTTTTTTATTGATAACTGCAACTACCTGCTGGGCACTCATTTTAAAACGGGTGATCTCTTTCTACCGATCGGAATTTCATTCTACACTTTCCAATCGATCAGTTATATTCTCGATGTGTACAGAAAAGAAATTCCTCCGGCAAAGAACTTTTCGGACTACACATTCTACATGACGTTCTTTCCCCATCTCGTGGCAGGGCCGATCGTGCGTGCAAAGGATTTCTTACCCCAGATCACAGATCCTCAGATCATCAATGCCGCACTCTACAAAGAGGGAATCACCCGAATCACAATTGGGTTGGTAAAAAAGCTTTTTATAGCAGATTACCTTGCCAAATACATCGATCTGGTTCACGCAGCTCCGGAAGGATTTACGGGTGGAGAACACCTGATCTCCATGTATGCATACAGCTTCCAGATCTACTTCGATTTTTCCGGTTACTCTGATATCGCGATCGGTATAGCGCTCATGTTGGGATATCGATTAAAAGAAAATTTCGATAATCCTTATGCAGCAGAGAACATTACCGTGTTCTGGAGGAAATGGCATATCTCATTGAGCCAGTGGCTGCGCGACTACATCTACATTCCGCTTGGTGGAAATCGGCGAGGTGTATTCAACATGTATCTTTTTCTACTCATCACAATGCTGGTAGGTGGATTCTGGCATGGTGCTGACTGGCGTTTCGTATTCTGGGGACTTGCCCACGGATTAGCGCTCGCAGGGCATAAACTTTTCACGAAGTATATTCCAATGAAGAATTCTATTCTATCCAGAACCATCGGTATCATTCTGACGTTTCATTTTGTAGGCGTTTGCTGGATCTTTTTCAGATCAACCTCCTTTGATTCCGCTTTCCTGAGCATTCAAAAGATCCTCACTAATATGAATCTCAACGATTTCGTTGGATTCTGGTATGCACGACCGGAGATCATCTGCGCGATCTTTATCTCTTCCTTTATTGTTTTTACCCCTCAAAGCTGGAAAACAACAATTTTTCGTAAATTAGAGAGAATTCCGGCCTTTTTATGGGTATTCATTGTTCTAATATCGCTGCAATTGATCATACAATTCAAGGATGAAGTGGTCCAGCCGTTTATTTATTTCCAGTTCTAAAAAATGATGAGGCCACTTTTACTATTTGCTTTTCTCGTCATGACGGCTCAACTATCTGCGCAGTTGGAAGGCAGCTTTGACCTGAATAAATTTCTTGTAAACATCAAACCTTCTCCCGGTCTGACAAGTTCATTCGCCAAGCTCAATGCGATTCGCACAAAACAAATCAACGGTCCATTCAACATTGTACACTTTGGTGACAGTCATATTCAAGGGGATTCATTCTCCGGTGAGATCCGAAAATTACTGCAGGCTGAATACGGTTATGCCGGTCAGGGAATAATCTTCCCCTATGCCTTAAGTAGAAGTCATGGTCCAAAAGGAGTGAAATCCACAACTACAGGAACATGGACCGGTACCAACATTTTAAGCGATACCGAAGAAAAGAACATCGGACTGACCGGTTATACCTTATCAACCACCAATCCATCCGGCACTTTAAGTTTCGAGATCACGGATAAATTCAAAGGTAGAACGTCACGGAGGATATCTATCTGGTCAAGCGCTGATGCACATTCGTTTGATTATTCACTCGGCGAGGGATTTGAAATAGTTTCCGAAATTCAGGTGAAGGAGAACTTAAAGGTTCGGACGTATGTAGCCACATCAGATGTACAGTCCTTCCGTATTTCCTTGTTCAAGTCGCATGATGCTGCGCATCAGTTCTACTTCCACGGATTCGAATTCGTTTCCGAAGAGATGAATGGGATCAACTATTATCAATGCGGTGTTGTTGGTGCGCAATTCAGCCATCTGATCAAGCATGCGGAGCTCGTTCCCAGTCAGCTGCAGCAACTGAAACCGGATCTTATCATTTTTTCTTTCGGTACGAATGAGGCCTATTCTTCCAAAATTGACACCAACTTATACTATCGTTTGATCACCACATTTGTTCAACGAACCCGAAAATTGGTGCCTGGTGTTGCGTTTCTCATTACAACTGCTCCGGATACAAGAAGTCAGGGGCGCGCACCAGCCAGTCAACAAACGGTCAACCGTCAATTGCAGCAGCTCGCCGAAGATCTGGAGCTTTCGCTGTTCGATTTAAACGAAGCGATGGGGGGTTGGGGCTCACTCAATCGATGGTATTCCAATAATTTAGTAGCTGAAGACAAACTCCATTTTAATTCAAAAGGTTACGAGCTGCAAGGTAAAATGCTCTCACATTCCTTTATTGTGGCCTATAATAATTCCGTCAAAAATGGAACGATCAAAACAGAAGTACTTTACAACGAACTAGAAACCATGCTGCGCCCGCTGTTTGAAAACGAGCGGGTAACCGTATCAGCCGATACAGTTGCTCAAATAGAGAATAATGAGGTCGTTAAAGTGGAAGAAAAACCAAAACCTCCACCGGTCACTCCTGCAGTTCCAAAAGCTGAACCAAAACCGAAAACGATCGTGCATACCGTTCGGTCAGGCGATACAGTTTCCGAAATAGCTGTCAAATACAGGTCGAGTGTAAAGCGCATTCTGAAGGCTAACGATCTGAAGGAAAATTCCATCATACGCCCCGGACAAAAGCTGACAGTTCCCTTAGACTGATACTTAAAATTGAATGGGGTAAGCAAAAAACGCTATTTACCCGCTTCACTATTCATGGACAAGAAGCCGAAAACTTCGGATTCCTTCATTAGGATCATTGATCTGCATAAAATACGTTCCGACACCAAGTTTGACCGCAGAATAGTTAGCTCCCTCCTGCGAAACTAAAGCTCCACTGCACGAGAAGATCTTCCATTCCATATCGGAATATCCATTCAGAAAAGAAGCCATTTCCGCAGAATTCACAACGGCAGAGGTATTTCTGACCCCTGTTAAATGTTCCGAAATTCCAGCAATACCACAACTTCCGTTTGCAATACTCAAACCGTGATGCTTCTCCAGAAAATTATTTAATACATCGGCCAACGTGGCAGCGAAAGAAGTTCGGTTCAGCTCAGTATCCCTTACGCCGTCATAATTGCACTCCATTTGTACACCGTCAACAAGATTACCAGGGGCATAGGAGCTATGATTGAGTGTATTGTATCCGCCGCTGAAGTAATTGCTGCCGATCCCGGGAACTGGATCTTGTTGGCTGGGCACAGCAGGAAAACCGTTGTCTGCAAGTAAGGTACCCAAGGCAAAATCTCCGCGAAGCAGATCAGTATGCGAAAATCCGTTGATAT
>JBKCAB010000279.1:0-3045 GCA_046307935.1 Bacteroidota bacterium
ATCTGTTTGACAAAACCGTTGGTGCAAAACTGTGAAAAATGAAGCTCCATCTTTTAAGGCATGCAAAAACTGAACTTCTATCCTTTAACAAGGATGATTTTCATCGTAAACTATTACCGAAAGGAATCACACAAGCAAACATGATGGGACAGTTCTTGTATGATCACCGTGTAGAACCTAAAGAAATCCTTTGCTCAGATGCAGTGCGCACGCGACAAACACTTCAAGTGATGGCACATTTCATTGAATGTCCAAGAATTCAATTCAGGAAGGAACTGTACCTTGCCGATAAAGAAACCTACCTCAACCTGATCTGGTCATTCAACCACAAGAAAGATGTTCTGATCGTCGGACACAACGAAGGCATATCCGAACTGGCCAGCTATCTTTCGGGAGAAGAAATACGGCTAAAGACCTGTGGATTTGTCACGTTAGATCTACCGGGAAGTTCCTGGAAAGAAACTTCCGGAGCAACAGGAACTGTCAGTTTGTCTTATCGTCCCCAGGTTTATTTTCCAGACTGATCTGGTTTTCAGAAGGGAGGTAATGGTAAACGATATGGATCCTTGAGGCCTGCTCTCTGCGTGCTTCTTCCTCCCGCTCTGCCTGCAATATTCGTTCCCGCCACTCGCCTTCCAGATCAGGAGGTTCAATTCCCATTTCCTTTTCGATCTCATACTGGTATTTTGGTCGTTGTGGTCCCTTGTAACGATAGAGAAAGGCTAAAATGATCCCTGAGAAGAAACCCATGAGGTGGCCCTCCCAGGAAACGCGCTGTTCCATCGGAAATATTCCCCAAACCATACTTCCATACACAAAAACCACAAAGAGTGAAATAGCCTGCAACGGCAAATACCTTCGCAAAACACCCGAGGTAAACAGAAAGGAAGCCAGCCCGTATATGATCCCACTTATCCCAATATGGTACACGTGGTCATCATCATAAGCCCAGAGAAAAGCGCCTGTCATTAACCAGAGTAATACGAAAACTCTGAATGCTATTGGCTTGTAAAAGTAGATCAACGTGGATGTTAGCACGAACGTCGGAATCGAATTATTGATGATGTGCTCGATCTCTCTGGGCGAATGTACCAAAGGCATGAAAAAAACTCCTTTTAGACCGGAAAACGTTCGCGGTAAAACCCCTAACTCGTGAAATGGATACATGAACAGATGCTCTGCCCAGTAGAAAAGCCACATCACTACCAACAACAACGTCGGAAAGAACAATGCTTCGAATGGTGTAGAGGTTGGAATCAGTTGTTTTCTCACAAACCATGCTTTTCAAAAGGTGTGCCTGACCAAAAAGTACTGACAAGTTGTCCTGTATACTGCGACTTAGTTCTTCTTGCAGCGAGCAGTATGAGCCTGAGCCGTTTTCAGCGTTACACTCTAAAAGGTGGACAAACTTCGAATTATTGAATGAATACTTACAGAAAGGAGGTAGACTTCGCGGAGAAGATTTAATTTTGCACTATGGAGGAGATCCGAAATAAAGTCAAAGACAGTGGCTTGATCCAGCTGGACCTGGCCGATTTCAAACCTCGGGTAGAAATAGCAGGAATCGATCTTGCAGAAAGACTTTGGCAGGGCCTTATCTTGAGGGAAAAGGATTTCCGTGAATGGATCAGAGAGAATGACTGGGATCATTATATCGGTAAGGCCGTTTACATTCATTGCTCAGCAGACGCGATCATTCCTACTTGGGCATTCATGCTTGTGGGTTCTCAGTTGGTTGGCAAAGCGGATCACATCACTGTAGGTAGCCGTCATGATCTTGAAAGGGAACTCATCAGTAAAGGAATCCATGAACTGGATCTAACGACTTTCACGGATGGACGCATCATCATCAAGGGCTGTTCCGACGTTGCCAGTCCTGACTTCGCCATGACAGAGCTTCTGAAGGTACTTCAACCGGTTGCGAAAAGCATCATGTACGGTGAACCTTGCTCGACGGTGCCGCTCTTCAAACGGAAATAGAGGAGCCTTAGGGGATCGGCTCGAATGCGAATCCTTGTCTTTTCCCTTCAGCCAGAATTCCCGGTAAAATGGCTTTAACCCGTTCTCCACACTTTTGATTATCGTGCAAAACGATAATGTCTCCGGCTTTCATCGACCCGGCTTTTTTGAGGATCTTCCCGACTGGATAACTGTGATCAAAATCATACGTGAGCCACGACCACATGATCACTTGCATATTTCTTTTACGAAGCTCCCTAACCTGTGAATTCCGAATGCGCCCGTAAGGAGGGCGGAATAGCCCTGAGTTGATGATTCGTGCTGCTTCATCAACCGAATCAAGATAAAGTAAATCAGTAGTTTGAGTACCCCGTTCGTGATACATGGTGTGGTTGCCAACAGAATGCCCTTCCTCGATGATCCTGTTGTAAATGGATGCATATTTGATCGCACGATCTCCCACACAAAAAAATGTTGCTTTGGCATCATGCGCTTTCAGTACATCCAAGATCCAGGGTGTGACTTCCGGATCAGGTCCGTCATCGAAAGTAAGATACAACCCGGATTCATTGCAGGAAAAACCCCACGTCATTCTCGGAAAGACCCATTGAATGAAACGCGGGGTTCTGCTTAGTCTGAATATCATTTCTCTACCGAGTCAGCCACGGGCATCTGCTGCATCAGGGCTTCGATATCGATATTTTCCATACCCGGAGACGGCTGTGGTGCTGCAGGAGCACGCGCAGGTCCTTCTTTTAGCCCGTAATGAACAGCAATGGCATCGGAGTAGTCTTCTATCTCGAAAAGCATCGTGCTGTAACGACCGTTCTGTGAGCCTCGGCGTGTGCTTTCACCATTATCCGTTGCTTTCATTTTTAAAGCATCCTTGATGACTTTAAGCGAAGAATTGTAGAAGCTGTCGATCTTCTTTTGTGTACGAGCGGCTAATTGACCACTCTTATTCCCTGTTACCGGATCGATCGCAGCCATGTGTAACTTGAAGTAAGCATCCAGCGACGCCCAAAGATCGCTGCTGTTCTCAGCATTTCCGGCAAAATAGGCATCACTCTTTTCGAAGTAGTTCAA